>JAJRAG010000097.1 GCA_028682925.1 Methanomassiliicoccales archaeon | reverse complement strand
ATTCGCCCTGATCTCCTTCTCGAGCAACTCCATCGCGGTATCAACCTGCGAACGAGTGACATTCAGTGCAGGAATGACCCTTATGCTGCTTGCCCCGCAGAAAAGGACGAGAAGACCTCGTTTCATTGCGTCCATGCATATCTTGTTTCTCGTCTCCATGTCTGGAGTTTTGGATTTCTTGTCCTTGACTATCTCGATGGCCGTCATCAGACCAATTCCTCGAACGTCCCCGATCATCTCGTATTTCTCCTTCATCTCACTCAGGCGGCCAATCATATACTCTCCTTGCTTGGTAGCATTCTCGAGCATCTTTTCTTCCTTCATCGCTTCAATCGTTGCCAATGCCGCGGCACAAGTCACTGGATTGCCTCCGAATGTCGTCGCGTGAGCTCCAGGCTGCTTGATATCGTACTTCTCATTGAAGATGCAGGCGCTCATTGGCATGCCCGAGGCGATGCCTTTGGCGACCACCATTATGTCAGGCACGATGTCGAAGTTTTCGATCGCGAACCATTTACCAGTCCTACCGAAACCTGATTGAACCTCGTCTGCGACAAAGAGAATGCCATACTTCTCGCAGATTCTCTTCACTTCTTTGTGCCAGGCCGTCGGGGGCACAATATATCCCCCTTCGCCCTGAATCGGCTCCACGAATATGGCGGCCACTTCTTCTGGTGGAATGAACTTCTCGAGATACATCTCATCGATGACCTTGGCACAGTAGACGTCGCATTTAGGGTACTCCATCTTGTACGGGCATCTGTAGCAGTACGCATACGGAACATGGATCACCCCCGGCATCTCAGGCATGAAACCCTTTCGATATGCATTCTTGCTGGCTGTGAGACTGAGAGCACCTATCGATTTTCCGTGGAAAGCGCCCATGAATGCAATATTGCGCGGTCTGCCCGTAGACCATCGGGCCACCTTGATCGCTGAATCTATTGCACCAGCGCCACTACACATGAAGTAAACCTTCTTGTCGAAACTGCCAGGGGTAATCTCGTTCAGCTTCTTTGCGACCTCGCCCTCTAGATTCTGTGAAAGTAGAATTCCCGGGAAGTGGATCAGCTCTCCAACCTGCTTCCTGACCGCTTCCACAACCTTAGGATGGCAATGTCCTGTGTTGTTCACTGCGATGCCAGACTGGAAGTCGAGATAGACGTTTCCATCAACGTCCTCGACGTACATACCTTGGCCTCGCCTGGCAACGACTGGCATGACCTTGTTAGTCGTAGCCATGTACTTCTTGTCCCTTTCAAGAATCTCCTTTGCCTTCGGGCCGGGCGGCTCGACCTTCATCGAGATTCTATTCAGTTCTCCTGCGGTCATCTACTACCCCCTTGAGTCTGAAGGGTTAACGGCCTAGCGTTTCCTATAAACCTTTTCTTCAATCAATACGGGAAAAGGCGGGAGCTAAGAAAAAGGAGCAAGGAAGAAAGGTACGGAAGAATGGAAAGGAGCAGAAAAGTCTTAGAAATCCTTCTGGTGTACGACCTTCCCGCCGACCATGGTCATGAGCACCTTGATGTTCTTCAGATCATCTGGTGGAATCTCAAGAGGGTCGTCAGAGACGATGACCATGTCAGCATATTTCCCGACCTCGATGGACCCTTTGACATCCTCCTCACCGGTGGCATAGGCGCCTTCAATCGTCACCATTCGCAGAGCCTGATCGACTGGGATCTTCTGCTCTGGATGCCAGCCATCTCTTGGAACTCCATTCGGATCTTTGCGGACCGAAACGGCATAAACATTCATGAAAGGGTTCATGGTCTCGATCGGAGCGTCTGTACCGGAGCACATGTGCACCCCTGCATCCAAGAGTGATTTGTACGCGTGGCCATACTTCTCCCTTTCTGGACCGACAAACTTCGGTATCCAATTCTGCCCCTTCATTATGAACACAGGCTGCACATTGGCGATTATGTTGAGTTTCTTGAAATCGGCGATGAGGTCCTTGCCGTGTATGATACAATGGCTTATCTTGAGCCTTGGGTCCTTCGTCGGATGTTCCTTGAGAACCTCTTTGAACACCTTAACGACCGTCTCTATCGCACCGTCTCCTAGAGCATGTATGTCCACTCTTACACGATTCTTCGTCGCTCTGAGGACAAAATCCTTGATCTCCTTCCTTGTGACGCGCATGACTCCACTAGTCCCTGGAACGTCGACGTATGGTTCACGCAAAGCCGCCGTATGGCTGCTGAGCGATCCGTCAACGATCATCTTTGCGCCCGCAAATCTCACCTTACAGTCGCCGAAACCGCTCTCAAGACCTATGTCCACGACGTTGTCCAGGTACTGGTAGCCCAGATAGAAATTGACCCGAACTGGCAACTTACCTTCCGATTCGAGCTCCTGGTAAGCTTTCACTTGTGCGTCCCCAGCGAGTATGTCCACGATTGAAGTGAGTCCCCATTCTACCGCCCTATCAGCGCAGTACTTCAATGCTGCCTTGCTTTGCTCGAAAGTGAATAGTCCGGCACCAGTCTCGAGGAATCCCGGCGCGACTAGGTTGATAGCGTTCTCAAGCAAGATGCCGGTCGGCTCCCCTCTCTCGTCCTTCTCAATGGTTCCTCCTGGCGGATCTGGTGTGTTTCCTGTGATCCCTTTCTGCTTCATCAGCATCGTGTTGACGAGGTAGATGTGAGCATTCCAATGTATGAGGAAAACTGGGTGGTCAGGCGCCACGGCGTCGATCTCCCATCTTGTCGGGTATCTACCCTCGTCCATCCTCTCCTGATTCCAGCCGAATCCAAGGATCATCTGGCCCTTAGGAATGACCTTCGATTTCTCCTTCACCCTTTCAAGAAACTCCGGGATGTTCTTCACCTCGCCGAGTTGGACACCGTTAGCGAAGTGCCCAACCAGCAGAGGATGCATGTGCGAATCGTGCATACCAGGGAGTACCGTCCTGCCCTTCGCGTCGATGATCTTTGTTCCACCACCTACCATCGATTGTATGCTAGAATTGCTCCCAATGACGGCGATCTTATCTCTTATTATTCCAACTGCCTCGGCCCTCGTCATCCTTTTGTCGACTGTGATTAAGTTTGCGTTGATGATCGCAACATCCAGATACAGACCTTTGTTCATTTCGACAAACACTCCATCTCTATCTCCGGAAACTGAATTCCCTTGCCGCCGTGACCGCGGCCTTCATATTCACAAACTCCGTCTTTGGCGAGATCTCACACCCAGGAGCGAGTATCATCCCAGTTCCATCGATGAATCCCGCTTTGATGGCCTGTCTCGCCTCGTTCCTGACATCATCGGGGCCACCAAGTATCAGTGTGGTGGTCTGGTCAAGTCCTCCGACAAGGCACACTCTGTCCCCATAGCTCTTCTTCGCCTGCTCGATCGTAAGATTGCTTCCCCTATCCCACCAGTTTATCCCATTTGCATTGGGATAGGACGACAGAAGCTCAAAGTGCGGTGTTACACCGCATACATGAAGTATGTTGCTTCCACCTTGCTTCTTCACCGCCCTCAGAATCTGTTGATCATATTCCGCTCCGAACTCTCTGTACTGATCCTCGGTCGTTATCTCTCCCGAGGCCCGAGTGGTTGCGAAAAGGGCGCCATCACCACCAGCGTCGATTACTGCATCTATGTATGCGACAATCGTCTCCGACATCGTCTTCAAGCCCCTGTGCAGAGGGTCTGGATCAAGAACGATGTCCATCATCACTTGCTCCATATTGCACACGTGGGTTGCGCTTGTCAACGGGCTCGGAACATAAGGCATCAAAGCCACCTTATCGCCGAGTCTCTCACGAATATACTCAATCGCGTCTATCGTGACGCGCATCCTACCATCACTCTTAGGATCCAAGACAGCCAACTTATCCCAATCTTCTGACTCCTTCACCGCAAACACGTCTAGCATGGGTGTCAGTCCGTCCTCATACCTCATCTTGACCCCCCAGCCTTCAGCGGTCTGACCCATGTCAGATGTGGGATGTAGTAGATCGACACCGGTTTTGTCCCAGAACGCTATCTGCCCCTTTGCCATCTTGGAACCACTCTGTGCATAATCCTTGGTGGTAAATCCTCCCGCAATAGCCCCTATGGTCCAAGCCATACCACTTACTGGAACGCTATCTACTGGTTCGTGATTGAGAGCAGCGATTACACTCTCCCGAGGACTCATTCGTGATTTCATTTCAGCCACTCTAGATGAACTAGGATCTTCCTTCGCTCGCCGCCAAGTAGGCCTGATTGCCCTTCATTAGCTGCCCCACCAATTCGACGGTCAGGATCGCGTCTCCGGCGTACCCGTCTGCCCCGATCTTCTTCGCGAAAGTCGTTGTCACCGGAGCTCCGCCGATCATGAACTTGACCTTGTCCTTCATACCAGCCGCCTTCATCTTCGCAAGAATCACCTCGAGTTCAGGCATGGTGGCAGTCAAGAGAGTACCGGCACCGACCACATTGGCGCCTGTCGATTTTGCCTGTTCGATAAACTTGTCCAAAGGAACGTCCTTCCCAATGTCATGGACTTTGAATCCGTAGACCTGCAACATACCTACAACCAGATTCTTCCCAATGTCGTGGATATCGTTCTGAACGACGCCCATCACGACAACTCCCGCATTTTCGGTCGAGGACCCGACGTAGGGGACGAGTATTTTCTTAAATGAGTGTGTCGCCAGTATTAGCTGTGGAAGCGCGATCTCCCTTTCCCGATATCTGTGACCAACATTGTTCATGGCATCGATTAGCACCAGTCCGACGGCTTTGCTATCGATTCCAGCCGCCTTCAGGGTCTCACCTATCTTGGTGGCGTCATTGACCTTTCCATTCACTACACAATCGTATATCATTTTGTATTGTTCCTCGTTCATCCAATCACCTGCCGTTAGGCTTCGTTAGCTGCTAATGACTGCAAATTCACCGTCAAGATCGACCGATCCCCCTGATTCGAAGTCGCGAGATAGATTAAAAGATGAGAAAGGTGGAATAGTTCCATTCCACACATTCCTCAATACTTCCCATGCTTCCTGGCTGCGCTGATCGCCGCCTTCATGTTGTCCCATGGGGTTTTTGGAGAGACCTCGCAACCCGGGGCAAGTATGAGTCCGCTACCGTGCATAGCAACCTTGCATGCGTCCCTGATCTCCGCGTCGATATCCGCGGGGGTCCCAGAAACGAGCGTATTCGTATGGTCTATGCCGGACATCAAACAGAGCGTCTTGCCGTGATGCTCCTTTGCTTCCTTCAGGTTCGGCTTCGCGCCCTTGTCCCACCATGAAATGGCCTTCACATTCTTGTACTTCCTCTTGTAGTCCTCGATCACTTCGAACATCGGCTCGACTCCGCAGATGTGCGGGATGTGAACCATGGCGGGCGTCTTCTTGAAGACCTCCTCATCAGACGGTGCACCAAACTCTCTGTACTGCTCCACAGTGGTAATTTCCTTGCTTGCCCTCGTGGTTAAGTAACCTGCGAAATAAGCACCATTGGCGACGCATTCGTTGATGAAGTCGGCGATTGTCTGAGTTATCGCGACCAAACCCTTCTTCAGTGCCTCTGGCTCCATCATCATGTGGACCATGACTTCTTCCATGGAGCAGACGTGCGTAGTCGTCGTGATCGGGCTTGGCAATGAAACCCCGATGGGGACCCTGTCACCATACTTGTCGTGGCAGATCTTGCATGCATCGAGGTAAAGCCTCATTCTACCATCGACCCGTGGATCAAGCACCTCCAACTTCTCCCAGTCTCCGGGTTCCTTGACCGGAAACTTGTTCAGAGCCATGTGTATATCAGGCTCCGTGGGCAGCTTCATCCGAACTCCCCAGCCCTGCACAATCAGCCCCATGTCCGACAGACAATAGATGTTGTCTCCGCCTATCGTCTCATAGAACGCGATGTGGGCCTTCGCCATGTTCGCACCGCTCGTACCATATCTTACCACGTCCATTCCTGGAACGAAATGGACTTCGAAGATTCCACCGAACAACGATATCGGAACGTAGTCAGGTGTCTCATGGTTGAGCGCTGCTTCAAACCGCTGCATTGACGTCATTTCCTTGCTCAGGAAAAACACCCCTCTTTCTCTATCAACAGACAGAATGTGATAAATAGGTTTGCTTCGGGGAAGGCGCACTACAGTGGTTGTTCGGAAGCACTCAGCGGCGTTCCTTTCTAGATAATCCGCAATCCACGTAGTCAGCGAAGCATTATCCGCGCATCTGCGACCTTCACTCCGTGCTTGTCCGCGAATAGAGGATTAATGTCCATCTCGTCGATCTCCGGGAAATCGAGGATGAGCCGCGAGACCGCCATTAGAGTCTTGACGAGCTCTTCAGTGTTCACTCCTTCATGCCCTCTGAACCCTTGGAGCAACTTTTTCCCTTTGAGCTCAGAAATCATTTCCTTCGCATCTATCTCTTCAAGGGGGGCAAGGCGATAAGATACGTCTTTGAAAACCTCAACGTTTATTCCGCCCAGTCCAAACATGATCATTTGACCGAACTGATGATCTCTGGTCGATCCAATTATGATCTCTTGCCCTCTTGCAGTCTCAGATACCAAGACCCCATTCAGCTTCAGGTCTGGGATTCTGTCTCTTGCGCTGTGGACCATGTCAAGGAAGGCCGAAACCACCCCATCACTATTGCATACATCAAGTCTCACGGCCTTGAACTCGGTCTTGTGTACTATCTGGGGGGAGATTACTTTCATGACCACTGGATAGCCTATCTTCCCCGCGGCAACAATCGCTTCCTCCATAGTCTTGCAGAGGACCTCGTGAGTCGATTCGACACCGTATGCCCTGAGAATTTCCTTCGCTTCGGGCTCGGTGACGAACTTCCTTCCCTCCACTCTGATGCCGTCGATCACTTTCTTGGCTTCGATCTTCATCCAGTCACCTATCCTCCAGACCGACTCCGCGCCTCTTCAAAAACGAGCTATAGTCAGCGATCGCCGCGACGGCTCGGGCTGTTCTCTCAGGCCAGTCGAAACATGGAATTCGTTTGCTCTGCAACAAATCCATGTTCTTGAGGGCATCCCTGACAGAAACCCAACACACATAGGTGGGCTTCCGGATGCCTTTTGCCTGGCAATCGTTTGCCGTGTCCGCAACAGCAGTGCAGACATCAGGCATCATCGCGGCCCTCTGAAGAATTATCGGGATGATTATGTCGACCTCATTGGAATCATATAGCACACGAATGCACTTCGAATAAAGCTCGACGAACCTAGGCCAAATGGGTGTCATGTCTATGGGATTCTTCGCACTGGCGTATGGCGGTACTAAGTCCCTTATCTTCGCCTGGACTTCCTCTGAGAGCTCAGGGACGACGAGTCCGTTCTCCTCGCATAGATCCGCGAGTTCGACTCCGGTACCACCCGAGTTTGTGATGATTCCCACCCTGTTACCCTTCGGCAGTGGTTGCCAGTCAAGTCCTTTGGCAATGTTGACGAGATCCATTCCATTCCGAGCGAAAATCACCCCGGCCTGTTTGAAGGCGGCCTCGTACACTGTGAAAGTTCCCGCCATCGCGGCTGTATGGGAGGCGGCGGCTCTAGCAGCTCCGGCAGTGCGTCCAGTCTTGGTGGCTACGATGGGTTTGACCAGAGCTATCTTCTTCGCTTCCTCGAAGAATTCTCTTCCCTTGTCCACGGACTCGAGGAACAGGCAGATTACCTTTGTCTCGCTGTCCTCGCCTAGATAGCGGATGATCTCGTAATCATCAATACCTGCCTTGTTGCCATGTGCCATTACCTTTGCGAACCGCATGTGGTGATCTAGTGCGAACGTCAATATTGCCATGCCATAAGCTCCAGACTGCGTGACGAACGATATGTCACCGCCTCTTGGAGGAGTCCCGACACCGAGCGACGCGTTAAGGCCGATATTGCAGTTGTAGACACCAAAACAGTTCGGACCAACTACCTTCACACCACCCTTGTTCGCCGCTCTCATTAGCTCCTCCTCGAGCTTCTTCCCTTCAGGTCCAGCTTCGCCGAATCCTGCGGTTATTACGACCGCTGCTTTGACCCGCTTACTGGAGAGCTCCTCCATCACTTGAGGCACGGCTTTCGCAGGGATGACCACGAGCGCAAGGTCAATCTGGTCAGGGACAGACTCCACGTCAGGAAACGACTTCAGACCGAATACCTGGTCTTCTGAAGGATTGATCATGTAGACCCTTCCACTGTAACCGCTCGTTATGTTCTTCGCAAAAACGTAACCCATCTTGCCTTCCTTGTTCGACCCACCGACCAAAGCGACTGATCT
>JAJRAG010000012.1 GCA_028682925.1 Methanomassiliicoccales archaeon | reverse complement strand
GCATTGGCTAACGGGATTAGAGCCCCCAAGAGCATCGCGAACGCCAATATGATTGAGACAGACTTCCCAATAACCGCTCCCGATCTGCTTCTGAGGATTTTCGCCCCATACAAGAATAGATTTGCCTTCCCAGGATCTCTCTCGCGGACGAAACGAGCACCTTTCCTGAGAGTCTCGCACAGATCTGCGATCCGGTCAAGTCCATGTCTTCCAGACCGGTCCTTCGTCTGGCCGATCTCCTTCTCGTACGTTTCCTCTGCTGGACCCCATCCCCTTTCACAATTGCCAGCGGTATCGAGCGAGGGACCTGATTGCAAGCAGACTGTCGTTCCAGAATCCTCTGAAGCGAGTGTATCAGAACTCGATTCTATCGGCCATTCAGCAAGTCCTGTAGATTCTGCTTCCGTACGGTCCGTCTTCTTCATGTCTGAGTGCCTTCCACATCGAGATGGAATTCCTCCAGCCCGACATCAAGAGAGCAAGCACACAGCTAGTTTCCTCGAAGTATTTGACCTAGATGTGGTAATCTATATGGATACTACCTCACTCTCTGAATCTATTCCGCAAGCTCTTGATATATAACTTGGTCATCAGTTATCAGTCCTGATTCCCTGATTTGAGAGCGAACGACCCAATTCCCGGTCTCAGGTGAATGATGGGTCCTTGTTCAAGCATTGGCAATTTCTCATGTTTGGATCTCTGATGATGGAAGCACATAGTCCCGATGCCAGAAGCTCGATTGGATTGTTCAGTCTGAGGTACTATCTCACATTTTGAGCGGAAACCAACTCCTCAGCAAGACTTCTATAGCATTTGAGGAACCTATCAAGCGAGAAGCGATTGGCAACGAGTTCCCTGGTCTCATAACTGTCATTTGAGAGTACCGAATCGATAGCATCCGAGAAATCCTCCGTCTTGAAGGTTGGGACTATCCGTCCCACTTTCTCTTCTTCGATGTCTTCGAAGATTCCTGTTCTGCTGACGACAACGGGCAAGTTGCATGCCATTGCTTCCAGAGCGGAGTAGCTCGATGATTCATATTTGGACGGGAACAAGAAGAAGTCAGCGGCGGAGTAGTAGAGGGGCATGTCTTCATTTCGAACATTCTTCCTTATGATCACATTATCGTCCTTGACGTCCGATGGAGTGACACACAGAATCCTCATGTCCGATCTCATTCTCGAGATTTTTTGCACGATTTCGAATCCTTTAGTATAGTCCGCTCTTCCTACGAATATTCCGATCGGTCCATCCCAGTCGAGATCAAGGATCTCCCTCGCATCATCTCGCGGACTCGGTGTGAAGACGTCGAGGGGAATCCCGTTCTCAATGACTCGGGATTCTTGTCTGTAGTACTCTCTCAGCTCTCTCTGTGTCTTGTGGCTGACCGCAACATTCTCCTTCCCGATAGCGCTCACGCCCTCGAAGAAGGGGATGAAGTACCTGGAAGCGTTGTAGCCAGCGGTCCCTCTTAGGACCTTGTCAGCCATTCCTGCGAAAGTGAAATGATGAACGTTTATCATAGGTATGCTCGGCTTCAGGACAGATAAAAACCATCCTGAGATACTGTTCGTGAGGACGAGATCGTATGGGTTCTCCCTATTTTTCTCATGGAATCTCCTGCCAACCGCGAAGCCCATTTTCACCTCTTCCAGATTCAACCTCCTCAGATCGGTTCTATACTTGATTCTCTTCGCTGAGGAATATGTGATGATGTCAGAATTCGGAAACGCTTTTTTGAGATATCGAACGAAGATTTCTGTCCCGCCCGCGACCTCTTCAAAACTGTAGAAAGTGATAATTGCTACTCTCATGACACTCTTACCTCAGCACTCCAGAGCTTCAGCCAAGCATTAATAGAGAGGGTTTCTTATTATTGTTTGTGGAAAGGGAAGCGGTGAGGCTCGAACTCCGATATATTCTGGAGCGGGTCAAGAAGCGGGTTTCGATTGCAGCAGGGTTGTCGGGTTCTTCTTGGTGGCCGAAGGAGGTCGAGATTCCTCCTGGTGAGAGGTTTCTGGTCGTGGCACCGCATCCGGATGACGACGCGATCGGATGTGGGGGAACCATCAATAAGCTGGTCCATGCCGGGAAGACTGTAAGGATTGTCTATCTGTCTATCCAATCCTCGACCACCTTCACGAAGATGGAGAGACTCGACGAGATCGCCAGGTCGTTGGAGATCATGGACGCGAAGGACTACGCATTCCTAGCTGAGGTATTCCCTCCCAAGGTCGAGATCTCAGAGTTGTTGAAGAAGGAGTTGTCAATATTCAGACCCGATTCGACTTTCATTCCTTCTCCTCTTGAGAATCACGACCAGCATCTGGAGACATTTGAGGCATATGTTGAACTGAGAAAGAGACTTCCCGGTGATGACTGCACTGTGTTGTATGAGGTCTGGACACCGCTCGTTCCCAACATGATAGTTGACATCACTCAGTTCATGGACGCGAAGATCAACGCTATTAATGCTCATAAGACCCAGACGACGAACTTGGACTTCTCTCGGGCCGTTGAGGGTCTTAATGCATATAGAGCCGCGATTTCTGCTAGAAAGGGGTACTTCGAAGCATTCTTAACCATGAATCGTACCGACATCCTCAGAACCTTCCCATCCTGATTCTTGTCACCGCAGTCTATCTTTGCGAGGCCTACCCGCAATTCTGCCGAGGATACCTTTCCTTGATTCTGCTCTAGATGTGCTGAAGTGGATTAGCCTGCGGTCGACCGCATCAAAGCGGTACTTGTAGGCCTCGGCCCCCCTCAAGAAATCGATCTCCTCCAGCCCATTCCGATGACACAATTCCAGAAGTTTCAGATCCAGCAGAGACCCAGGCGAGTATTCGGAGAACTCCGGGTCGAATCCCGACAGGTAGCAGAGATATCTGTTCAGATACTCGAATCCCAGTCCTACGGCGATCGTCCGGTCTCCTTCTTTCAAGTAGTGAAGAGTTGGAATCCCCTCTCTCGCCAGGCTAATCACGGCGAGTTCCATCAACTTGGCCATATTCGGGTAACTAAGTACGCTCTCGATGCCGGAGCCTTCCCATCTCGTTTTGCCAAGCCTCATGAATTCTTGGAATTCATCGTCCTTCGCGTCCATCGGCTTCCTTGACCCGAACGTCACCGTGTGCTTTTCGGAGAGCCTGCGCCAGTACCTTTCAAAGTTGTGTCTGTTTTTCTTCTTGAGTCGTTTGAAATACTCCTCATAAGTGCCGGTTATCGCAACATATGGCGAGACTTCCGATCCATATTCTGCATCTGGATAGATTCTTCTGATGTTAGATGAAGTGGGTCCGTCCTCTCTCATATCACGGAGGTCGATTGAATCCCATCCTTCCCTCCCCATCACGTATTCCCACACTGCGGCGTGCACGTCGTTTCGCTCGTCCTCGGCCAGGATCGCACACCTATCGGAAGGTCCCGAGCCCAAGAATCCAAGCGTCTTGCAGGATTGGAGCCTTCTGCTCGTTATTGTAAATGGGGCGAACCCTACGACTCTGTCGGAATCGGATATTCTGAGGACAAGCATTCTTTTGCCCTTACCGAAGGTGTCCCACCATGCACTGAGCCATTCCATTCTGAGAAAGACCTCGTCCTCACCGCTAGTATGTAGAATTCGGTTCCAGTCCTTCTCAAAGAGGCGTAACTCGTCTGGTGACTGAATCTCCGTGATCTTAAGGACCATGCGTTGCCTCGTAGGTCGTATCAGGAATAATAACCCTCGCCACTCTCCATGTCATGTCATACCCTAGTCTGGTATGGAGGAACCAGACCAAAAAAAATATGAAGACCTATCCGATTACAATAGCCGGTGTACGCATGAAGTTGTTTCGTGTGGGCAAGGTGAAACAGGTCTACGAGGTGGACGAGAGGACTCTCGAGTTCGTTTTCACTGACAACATCTCGGTCTTTGATAAGGTCATTCCTACACGGATACCGAACAAGGGGGAGACCCTCTGCAGGACTTCCGCATTCTGGTTCCAGCTCTTGAGAAACAACGGCATACGGACCCACTTCAAGGAATTGGTGCCCCCGAACCGCATGAGGGTGAAGAAGGTCAATGTCATAAGCGACTATGGTAAGCTGAGCTGCAGCACGTCGAATTACCTTCTTCCTCTGGAATTCATCAGCAGGCAGTATGTCGCTGGATCGCT
>JAJRAG010000096.1 GCA_028682925.1 Methanomassiliicoccales archaeon | reverse complement strand
TTCATGGTCTGACCGATTTGAGAGCATAATGACGATACTTAATGATTTCTCGGAAGCGCGATGCACGGAAGCATTCATGCCATGGTATTCTCCGGATGCTGCGTTCCACTCGTGCGAATGACAGCGCTCTCCTTTCAAGGCGAGCTTGTCAAGCACCTTGGGGTTCACGCTGTTCACGGGGCGTTTTCCCATGAGAACCCGTGCCACTTCCTCCGACGCGGTGATCTTGACTTCCTTCACCGAACCCTCCGAATAGAATGCGGTATGAGGGGTCAGTATGACGTTGTCAAGTTTGAGTATGGGATCGTCTTTGGGAGGCGGCTCCCTCTCGAGGACATCGAGGGCGGCAATGCCGATCCTTCTCTCCTCGAGCGCCATGACGAGATCAGGGATGTTCACGACCGGTCCTCTGGATGTGTTGACGAGGATCGCCGTGTTCTTCATCTTCTTGAACTGTTCGTATCCGAGCATGTGCCGGGTCTCTTTCGTGAGGGGGGTGTGAACAGAGATGATGTCCGCCTCTTCGAGCAGTCTGTCGAACGTAACCGGTTCGATTCCCATCTCCCTCATCCGCTCGTCCGGAACGTAAGGGTCGAAAGCGATGACCCTCATCCCGATGGGCCTGATCCTTTCTACGAGGGCCCTTCCTATCCTCCCGACCGCGATCAGGCCGAGCGTTCGGTCCCTCAGCCGATGGATTGGCTTGCCATCCCTCCAGTCCCAGCTGCCCTCCCGAATCGCTCTGTCGAAGAGCGTCACCCTTCTCGATGCGGCAAGGATGAGGGCCAGTGTGTGGTCCGCCACCTCGTCGACGCAGTACGTTGGGACGTTCATCACCGCAATGCCCTTCTCCGTCGCTGCGTCCAGATCGATCGTATCGAAACCTATCCCGTAGCGTGCGATTGCCTTGCATTTCTTGAGTGCCTCTATGACCCTTCTGGAGATTGGGGCGTATGTGTTCAGGATGCCGTCAGCGTTCTTCGAGACCTCGATTACCTCGTCCTCAGTGGTGCATTGGTGCAGTTCGAGCTTCGCTCCGATCTTCCCCAGGACCTTTATTTCCTCGTCCGGCTCCCCGTAGATATAGTCAGTGATTGTGACATCGAACGTCATTTTCCCACGAGTCCGCTATTGACTCCCTAGCCTTATTTGTATATTGATATATAGCAGATGACTGCGAGGGCCGTCGGTCGGACTGAGATCACCGATCGCGTTCAATCCGCCGTGGTCGGTCTCGCGGTCGTCGTCTTTCTCGTCGTCTGTTCAATGTGATCCGTAGGGAGTTCGTCCTGCCTTTCGTCGATTATGTCGGATATGATCGGAGTGTAGGGGTCAATGAATGCGCCATGGAACCCAGACTCTCTGAGCATATCTAGGTCTGATTCGACCACGCCACCTCCGATCACAACTCCGAGATCGCAGCCTTGGACCTTCGAGACGAACCGCTCGGACACACCAGATCTCTTGCCCAGCATGGCGAGGTCGATCGCTCCTATCTCATCATAGCCGATCGACTTGAGCTCCTTGGCCATCGTCTTGAACGATTTCGGACTGCTGTTCTGTCGAGACCAGACTAAGTCCCCATCCATGCAGATACAGGGCAGGCACCTATCGGACAGCTCGAAGATGTCCCTGAACAGCTTCATGCTCGGCACCGTCAACGTGCTCGCCACCGCCCTGGATATCTCCATCGCAAAGGAGTCGAAGAGGTCCTGCACCGACCGCATTCCGAGGTCGAGCCAGACGTTGTATTTTCTTCTTACCAGCTCCCTGAGCGCCTTGAAGTTCGGTCTCGCGTCCTGCAGGCCAGAAAGGTCGATGAGCAGTATGTCCGTTGCGTTGTAGCGCTTTCCTCCGACCGCCCTCCAGTACTTCAGGAACGGTGCGGAATAGCTGGTCCGAGAAAGAGAATGTCCGTTCCACTCGACGCTGACGACCTCGGCGACCTGCCCTACCGGGATGTCCATCCCAGCGATCGAGAAAAGGGACCTGGTGTCGACGGGGACGATGGGGATGTGAAGGAACCCCTTTTTCTGCGTCTCCCTCTCCTTCGTCCCGAGCACGCCATTCTGGAAGGACCTCAATTCCTCCCTCGAAGCGAAGTCCAACGGAACGGCCGATCGGCCGCAGTTGCTGCATACGTAAGTGCCGTCGCTGTTGTCCACTCCCGCTAGAGGTCCGCCGAACAGCATCTTCGGCGCGATGTCCCTGCTCCCGCAATAAGGGCAGGCCCTTATTCTCTCAGGGTCCTGGAACATGGTAACGTTCAATGGCGAGGCAATGCTGCCAGATAATACTTTCCAACGGTATCGTTCAAGTCGATACAAGAAAAATCGAGAGTCTCATTCGGCGCCGAAGAATCTTGAAGCCTCCTCGAGCACCGTTTTCGCTGCCGGTCTCTCGAGTACGTTCACTTTGGTCGAGGTACCAGGTACGATGAACGATCGGAAGTCCTTGCATCCGAGCATCGTAACGAAAGTATCGAAGTAACGGGTCGTCAGTCTGTGGTATATTACCTCCCCGTCGTTCATGCCGCAGGTGAACACGACGAACGCCTTCTTGCCCTTTCTCAGTCTGGTATCGAAGGTGCCATCCTTCCTAGGGGAGAGGAGAGCGTAGGTCCGGTCAATCAGATTCTTCGTGAGCCCTGTCTCCGCGTCCATGAAGATCGGTGAGCCGAGGACGATGACGTCCGCCTCCTGCATCTTCTTGTAGATGCCCTGCATGTCGTCGACGGTGACACACTCGGTGCCTTTCTTGCAGCCCATGCACTCCATGCAATCCGAGAAGTCCAGATCGATCAGATTGATTAGTTCCACCTTGTCGCCTCTGTTCCACGCGATCTTGCAGATCTCCCCAAGGAGCGTGGCTGTGTTCCCGTTCTTGCGGGGGCTTCCATTGATCGCCAGTACTTTCGACCTCTCCCCACCGTTTCTCATGATGTGCGGTCCCTTATCATCCCATCTTGGGTTCCCAGTCATAGGGGATCTCTTTCGAATCGTAGGCAATGCGGAACTCGTCAGGTTCTGAGTAATCGTACAGCTCTGTTGGTACGTTAAGGATCCACGCTTCCTTCCCACCGATCGCCTTGAACCCATGGTAAACGAGCGGCGGTATCTCCAGGAGGAGGAAGTTGCGCTCCCCCATGAAGAACTCGTTGATCATTCCCTTCGTCTTCGATTTCTTTCGAGGGTCGTACAACACGACCTTCGCCATTCCTCGCATGCAAATGAAATGGTCCGTCTGCTTCTTGTGGTAGTGCCACCCCTTGACAACGTCAGGGTAGCATGCGGTGATGTAGAGTTGTCCAAACCTCTCGAACTCCTCCCAGTCGCTCCTGAAGAGCTCCATGAGCCAGCCCCTCTCGTCCGTAATCGGCTTGAGGCTCCTCACCTTGACCCCTTCGATCAATTGCTTGCTCATCTCGTCACTCGAGGACAAATGGTCGAGGGGGATATTCAATCTTGAGATGCGCCCGACCGCGCTTGCAATAGAAGGGCTTTTAGAAGAACATGGGCATCTACTCCATTCGTGAGGCGGATAGTGGTCATTGGCGCAGGAGGCCTTCTCGGTCAATATGTCGCCGCCGAGGCGTCCGTGCTAGGGCATGAGGTGTTGGGGACCTTCCACGAGACCTCGGTCCCCTCCTCAGCTTTCGAGACGACCCGGCTCGACATAACCGAATCGCATGAGGTGGACGCGGTCCTGAAGAGGTTCGCCCCAGATGCGGTCGTGCTCACTTCCGCCATGACCAACGTCGATCTCTGCGAAAGGAACCCCTCAAAGGCCTGGGCGGTGAACGCGGAAGGGACCCTGAACGTCGCGCTTGCCTGCAGTTCCACGGGGGCCAGGTTGCTCTATGTCTCCACAGACTACGTCTTCAGCGGAGTCAAAGGAGCCCCATATCTAGAGTTCGAGTCCCCGGAACCACAGAGCGTCTATGCCCGCACGAAGCTCGAAGGCGAGAGGGTGACGATGGACGCTTCCACCAGGAACGCGGTCTGCAGGATATCGGTCCTGTATGGATGGAACAGGGTATCGCGGAAGCAGAACTTCATCACCTGGATCATCGACTCGTTGAGGAAGGGCAAGGAGGTGCCGCTCTTCTTTGACCAAATAGCATCCCCGACCTATGCGCCCCATTGCGCGAAGGTCATCGTTCGTCTGCTGGAGAACAACTCGAGGGGGATGTTCCATGCATCCGGTCCGGATTGCGTCAGCAGGTATGACATCGGGCTTGCGGTCGCGAAGACGTTCGGTCTTGACAAAGCGCTCATAAAGAGGGTCGCGACGAACGAATCCGACCTAATTGCCAAGCGACCACATTGCTCATGCCTCGATGTCGGGAAAGTGGAGGGAGAATTAAATATGAAAATGCTTACTCTTGAAGATGGGCTCATCGACATGCGATCCACGGAGGATAGGAAATGAAAGGCCTCATTCTTGCTGGCGGGAGCGGAACGAGGTTGAGACCGCTGACCCACACCGGCCCCAAGCAGCTCATTCCAATCGCGAACAAGCCGAACATCCTCTACTGATTGGAGGACCTTCGGGGCGCTGGCATCACCGACATCGGGGTCATACTCGGGAACAATATGCCTGAGAAGGTGAAGGACCTCTTGGGTGACGGCAGCGATTATGCGGTCAGGATAACCTACATCGTGCAGGGCGATCCAAAGGGCATCGCGGACGCTGTCGCTTGCTCCGAGCCGTTCATGGAGGAAGACCCTTTCGTT
>JAJRAG010000095.1 GCA_028682925.1 Methanomassiliicoccales archaeon | reverse complement strand
GACCTGACTATCCTTCTGTCGACGCTCGCCGCTCTGGCCAAGGCCGTGTCAGAGAGCTCGATGTCCCCGCAGTAGACTCTGCTCCCTTGGACCCTAAGGCCACACTCTAACAGAAGTCTGGCAACCTTTGCTTGGGAAGGATATCTCCCGAAGTACTTCGACAGCGACCTCCACATGCACAACTGGATGCGTGGAAGGACTATTAGCCTTTTTCACACAACGATGCGGATGCTCTGAGATCTTCGATCCATGATTAACCCATCCAGGACGTGATCTCACCGAAAGCAGATATACCACTGGACCGATACATGTCGTCATTCCATACGACTTTGATGGAAAAGATTATAAGCGTGCTAAATATTGTCACGCACTGCTTGAGGTGATTAGATGCTTGGAAAGAGCATCCGAATGGAACGAGTAATGAACAGGAAAACAGGCCGGGCCGTGATAGTACCGATGGATCACGGAATATCTTTGGGACCGGCCGAAGGGCTCGTGGATATGAAAACGACGATAGACACCGTCGCCCGCGGAGGAGCGACGGCCGTCGTACTGCATAAAGGGATCATCCCCTACGGTCACCGTTCGTTCGGACAGGATATCGGCCTGATCGTGCATCTTTCTGCAAGCACCAGCCTTGGATCAGACCCGAATGAGAAAGTGCTGGTAACGACCGTCGAAGAGGCGATCAAACTAGGAGCAGATGCCGTGTCGGTGCATGTCAATCTGGGCGCCGACACCGAAACCCAGATGCTGCACGATTTCGGTGATGTGACGAGAAAGTGCGTCGAATGGGGAATGCCACTTCTCGTCATGATATACCCTCGAGGCAAGAAGATCAAGAACTCGTTCGACGTCGAATTGGTGAAACACTGCGCAAGGGTCGGGGCCGAGCTCGGTGCCGACATCGTCAAGACGAACTACACAGGGGACATCGATTCATTCAGAGAAGTCGTGAAAGGTGCACTCGCTCCAGTCGTGATTGCTGGAGGCCCGAAGATGGACTCGGACGAGAAGCTCCTTGAGATGGTCAGAGATTCGATCGAAGCGGGTGGCAAGGGAGTGTCCATAGGCAGGAACATATTTCAGCACAGGAATGTAATGGCAATAACGAAGGCGGTCTCTTCGGTAGTGCTGGAAGATGCCACTGTTGAGGAAGCGCTGAGATTGATAAAGTGATGGAATGAGTGAAAGACGGAAGGACTTCATCGTATGGGTCAGATCGGACCTCCTCGCGGACTACGAAGATAGGAAGAAGATCGTGATCTCCGCTCTTGAGAATGGGTACTTCAACATAGTGACCCTGGAGAAGGATGAGCCTCTCAGGAAGCTGGGAATATTCAACACGATAATCCAGAGGGGGAACGATTTCATCGAGGATGGAGAGGTCATTGGAAGACTGATCGAGATTCACAATAGGAATGACATGAAGGAGGCCTCGAAATTGAAGAACAAGGTGAAATACCTTGTGATATCAGCAAAGGACTGGAAGGTCATTCCACTTGAGAATCTGATAGCCGAATTCCAAAGGTCCGACACTGAGATACTCGCTTCAACCTCGACGCCCCAGGAAGCGAAATTGTTCGCCGAGACCCTGGAGGTTGGAGTATCTGGTATAGTCATAGGACCCTCTTCACCCCAGATTCTCAAGGAATTCCGATCACTGACATCGAAAGAGAGTGAAACAATAGAGCTCACGCCGGCACCGGTCAGCAGGATAGCACCCCTGCCATTGGGTGATCGGGTATGCGTTGACACCTGCTCGCTCCTTCGATTGGAGGAAGGGATGCTGATAGGATCTCAATCATCATGCCTGTTCCTGGTGCAATCGGAGAGCATCGAGAGCGAGTACGTGGCCTCCCGTCCATTCCGTGTGAATGCCGGAGCAGTGCACGCTTACGTTTTGGATGCGGAAGGAAAGACGAAATACCTTTCAGAGATAAAAGGCGGAGATGAGCTCCTTGCCGTAGACACGAAGGGCTCCTGCAGGAGAGTTGTGGTAGGGAGATCCAAGATAGAGCGCAGACCGCTGCTTCTCATTGAAGTCGAGCTTGAAGGAACGAAGTACACGACCATACTTCAGAACGCTGAGACGATTCGTCTATGTACGAGAGAAGGCTCCATTTCCGTATCGGAGCTGAAGATCGGAGACAGAGTGCTGGTAAGGGTAGGAAAGGGAGGGAGGCACTTTGGCCATTCGATCTCTGAGACAATACTGGAGAGATGATGAGGATTTGCATTTCGATTGCTGAGAAGACTCTCGATGAGGCGCTGGCCGCCTCAAGAAGAGCGGCGGAGAAGTCGCCGGATCTGATCGAAGTCCGAATCGACTACATACACCCTCTGCCAGATGATCTCATGAAATTCAAAGAAATCGCTGTGCCGAAGATAGCCACATTGAGGCCTCCATCCCAGGGCGGAGAGTTCATTGGGAGCGACAGAGAGAAATCGATCCTTTTGAGAAAAGCGCTCAGGGCTGGGTTCAAGGTCATCGACATCGAGTCGGACTCACCACTGCTGTCTCGCGCACCAAATGAGTTCAGAGATGCTGAGCTGATCTGTTCATCCCACGACCTTCATTTGACGCCAGAGACCTCTAGAATCATAGAGATCTTAATCGAGAATGCCGCAAAGGGGGACGTTTCGAAAGCGGCTTTCAAGGTCAACTCGATACACGACGTTCTGTCCATTGTGGAGGCAGCGATGATCTTCTCCTCGACGGACAATGAGTTCGTCCTTATCGGAATGGGAGAACTTGGTGGGTTGACGCGGGCCTGTGCTGGGCGCATGAAATGCAGCTTTGCATACGCATCGCTTGAGCCGGGGAAGGAGACTGCTCCGGGTCAGCTCGATTTTGACACGGTAAAACGCCTTGGAGACAGTCCAATCATCACCGGAATCATTGGCTTTCCGCTTGGCCACTCGGTCTCACCTCAGATGCATAACGCCGCTTTCCTGAGTCTCGACATCCCGGGACTCTATTTGCCGATACCTACGAGGGATGAGGAGCTCGAAGGACTGTTGGATCTCTCCCTGGAGCTGAACATGATGGGATTCAACGTGACGATACCTCACAAGGAGAAAATCGTCCCGCTTCTCGACAAATTGGACGATACCGCCTCGAAGACAAAGGCCGTCAATACGGTTGTCATCCTAGAGGGTGAGATGACCGGTATGAACACGGACGTCTATGGGGTGGCAAAGACGTTCGAGAAAGCAGAAATGCGTGTCAAGGGCAAAAGAGTCCTGGTGATAGGCGCGGGCGGGGCCGCTAGGGCCTGCATCTACTTCCTCACCTCCGCTGGTGCGCGGACGTCGCTGGTCAACAGGACCAGATTCAGAGCTGATGTCCTCGCCGACGATTTCCCGGGGGTGCAGGTGATCGAAAAGGATGATGCGGAGCGATTGCCGTTCGATGTCATAGTCAACTGCACTCCTCTTGGAATGCGAGGATTCCCAGATGAGTCTCCAATATCCAACCAGGTTTTCAGAGAGGGTCAATTCGTCTTCGACACGGTCTACAACCCGAGGATCACAAGGTTCCTGGCAGATGCTCAAGGCAGAGGCGCAGTGATCCAGTCCGGTCAAGAAATGCTTGTCCAGCAGGCAATCAAAGCCTTCGAAGCCTGGACTGGCAAATCGCCATCTTACGAAGTGATGTCGGAGGCCGCAAGGGGCGCGATCGGATGAGGGGGAAAGCTGTCTGCAATGGAGCGGCGACGATAGTCAACGCGATCGCGACCGGGAAGGGTGCCGCATTCGGCATCCGCCTCAGGACATGGGCGGAGGTCGAGCTTACCGATTCCAAAGGGATCAAGGTCGAGATCGACGGGTTCAAAAACGAGGACCCAGGGCTCGCTCGAAGGTGTGTCGAGAACGTCCTGGACAAGTTCGGGGGGAAGGAGCGCTATGGAGCAGTAGTGAGGACGCGCTCGGAGATACCTATATCAAGAGGACTGAAGAGCAGCAGTGCCGCGGCGAACGCAGTAGTCATGGCGACTCTGAGGGCATTGGGAATCGAAAGTGAGCCGACAGATGCCATAAAGATAGGCACAAGGAGCGCTATCGAATCAGGCGTCTCGGTCACTGGGGCGTTCGACGACGCCTGCGCCTCCTATTTCGGGGGCGTGGTGCTCACTGACAACACGGTCGAGAAGATCCTGAAAAGGGACGCGATGCCAACCGATCTGAAAGTCATAATCGACGTTCCATCCTATCAGATAAGAAAGAACGATCTTCCGCTTGAAAGGATCAGGTCGCTCCGAAAGGTGGTTGAAATCGCTTTCGAGCATGCGCTCATGGGGGACTATCCCGGTGCTATGACTCTCAACGGCCTGTGTTACAGTTCTGCACTGGACCTGGACCAATCGGCGGCTTTTGACGCACTCAGTGGAGGTGCGAAAGGGGCGGGATTGTCCGGAACAGGTCCAGCAACGGTCATTCTGGTGAGCAAGAACATGGTGGACGAGTTCATCGAAGGATTTTCGTCGAGAGACAACCTGATCGTAACGGACGTCTCTAACGGAAGCGCAGAGGGGGCCAGGGATTGAGACTTGCCGTAAGACCCTCCTCCATAGAAGGCACCATCCGGTCCTCTCCCTCCAAATCATACACGCACAGGGCGATGGTACTTGCACTGCTTGCAGATGGGACATCCAAGCTGAGGAACGTTCTGCTGAGCGGAGATACCCTGGCCACACTGAGGGCGATACGGCAACTTGGAGCGGAAGTGAGCTCGGAAGGAGAAACGTGTGCCATACGAGGTGGCAGACTGGATTGTCCGAAGGAGACGATCGACGCGGAGAATTCTGGAACTACGATAAGACTGATCGCCGGCGTTGTCTCATTGCTTCCATGCGAGGCTACATTGACAGGGGACGCATCCGTGCGGCAAAGGCCGATGCAGCCGCTGATCGACGCACTGAAGGAGCTCGGTGTCTATTGTGCCTCCATCGAAGGCAATGGAAGAGCACCCCTCGTCGTAAAAGGTCCCAACCATGGAAAGACAACCCACATCAGAGGAGACATCAGCTCGCAGTTCATCTCTTCATTGCTCATCTCGTCGCCCGTGAAGGATGTGGATACGAACATAGTTCTAACCACTCCCCTCAAATCCAGACCATACGTCGAGATAACGATCGAGATGATGAAGATGTTCGGCGCGGAGTGTCGCGAATCGGACAAAGAATTCCGTGTACCAGGAGGACAATCCTACGGTCCCTTGGACTATAGGATACCAGGGGACTATTCATCAGCGGCGTTCCCTCTTGTCGCTGGGGCTCTCTCAGGTAGAGCGTCGGTCGAGGGTCTCAATCCTGAAGACAGGCAGGGAGACAGGAAGATTGTCAAGATTCTCGGCGATTTCGGGGCACGTGTAGAGACAAGCGGTACCAAGCTCACGGTTTCTTCCCAGAAACTGATGGCAACGGAAGTCGATTTCTCGGACTCACCAGACCTCTTTCCGATCGTGTGCGTTCTTGCCACACAAGCCAAAGGCAGGACGCACCTCCACAACGCCGAGCATGTAAGACTAAAAGAGAGTGACCGTATCCGAACCACGTTGGATTTCCTCAAGGACATGGGAGCCGTGATCGAGGAGAGGAAGGATGGCTGTGTCGTGTCTGGTCCATGTAGGCTAAAAGGAGCGAAGGTGGATTCGTTCGGTGATCACAGGATACTTATGGCGGCAGCGGTCGCGGCTCTGGTAGCAGATGGCGAGACAGTGATAAGCGAAGGAGAATGCTACAAGATATCGTATCCTTCCTTCGTTCAGGACATGCGCTCTTTAGGAGCTAACATGGAGATGATCTATTGAATTCGATCGGCACATCGTTGAGACTGACCGTGCTCGGGACCAGCCACGGGCCAGGAATTGGATGCATCATAGATGGGTGCCCGGCCGGACTTGCTGTGTCCGAAGAAGCCATCCAACGTGAACTGGACCTCAGAAAGCCGTCCGAAGGCATCGG
>JAJRAG010000094.1 GCA_028682925.1 Methanomassiliicoccales archaeon | reverse complement strand
GTGTCATCGATCGGACTAATGTCGTACATTCCTGCCTCCAAATGCTTGTCGACCCGCTGTCCCATTGTCATTGCACTCAATCTCAGCGCTCATTAATCTTTCGTATGGGCATATATGCACTCTGCTCATGATCCTCTTTGTTTTCTTTCGTTACGGGCAATGAACGAGGTTTTCTTCAGTGATATCCTTACAGTGTCGACTAGGAGATAGGTGCCTATCAGAGTCAGAGTCAGACCACAAATCCATCCCCATGGCACGTCGATTGGTGGAGTGCCTAGAATATTGTTCTTGCTGAACGCCAGACTGCCAAAGAATGGCAAATAGATGATGAAACTGCGCACCGCTATTCGTAGATCCTCGACGGCCCATGCCAGGAGCAGGGTGATTGGCAATATGAAGTAGCCCATCGCTGTCCTAGGATAGAAGATTAGAACTGCGATGAGGACGACCAGTGTCCCCTCCCAGAAGCCCAATCGTTTCTTATGAGCGTACCATATAGCCAGTAGGAAGGAGATCGCCGTCATCAAAAGAAGGACGATTCCTGGAATTCTCAAACCGCCCATAGAAAGGAAATCCCATATGCTTATGCCGCCTGTTGGTCCGGATCCCCCACCAAGGAAGTAGTAACTGGGGAAAGAGATGAACTCCGTCGGTACGACTATCAAGAAAGGTGCGACGACTATTGCTGAGACCACAGCTATTATCCCAAGATGGATCGACCTTTCTCTCCATGATTTCGTTTTCATCAGGAGTATCGGGTAGAAAAGGAGATTGAAAATCTTTGTCCAGAAACCCACCGCTATGGCCAACGCCGAGACTCTGAATCGATCGTGGATGGCAAGTAGCAATGGGACAATGAAAAGAAGCACCACGATGGATTCGTCCTGGACTCCAAAAGTCGACTCTATCGTCCCATAGGGCAAGAATATGAAGAGGATTCCGACTATGAATGCGTTGAAGTCGTCCCATTTTCTCAGACCGAGGTATAGAACGATGGCCGTCAAGATCGTGAAGGCCGAGAAGTACATCTCATACATCCAATCCTGCCCCCCCAACAACTCTGGAGGCAACATGAAGTACACGATCAGTGGGGGGGACTCGCAGTAGATATCTCTATACAGCCAGCCTCCGTGCAGCACCGTTTCCGTTCTGTCCCTATAGTATGGCACATCCGGTGTCGGACCCAAAGCATCGTCGAGATACGGTCTTATCGCCATTCGGTCCAAGATGATGAGTGATCCCAGAAAGACAATTCCTATCAATAAGATCGTGAGCGCCCTTCTCTTGGGTGGTATACTTCTCAATCTGGCCTCTGAGCCCTTGAGCCATTTTTTCAATCCTACGAAAGGAGGTCTCTTAATCAGTAGTCCCCCTATGGCACGGCATGGCACACCTCTTCGACTCGTTTGCTGCGATCAGTGTACTCGGAATCGTGACGGGACGGTCCATGAACATCCAACCGACTCTTGAGATAATGTCAAGGGGTCAGCCTATTTCTGTCGCGAGGGAACAGTATCGCTTCTCGTATGTTTGGAAGACCCAGCATCTTTTGGACAAGACGCTCGACCCCGAGCCCCCACCCCCCATGCGGAGGCATGCCATAGGCGAATGCGTCCAGGTAGAATTTGAAGGAAGATATCTCAAGACCTTTCTTCTCCATTCTTCGAACAAGCGAGTCGTATCGATGTTCTCTCTGGCCACCCGATGCGATCTCCTGTCCCAAGTAGTCTAGGTCAAAGGAATGCGAGAAAGGAGTGCCTTCCTTCTCCATGATGTAGAAAGGTTTGGAACCCTCGGGATATTCTACTATCCAATACATGTCGTATCCCTTCGATTTCATTACTTCTCCGAGAGTTCTCTCGTCCTCGGTGCCCAGGTCCTCCCCTTCGCTAATCTGTCTGCCCTCGGAGGCAAGCACTTCGACAACACTGGAATACGTCAAGATAGGAAAAGGGGTCTTCGGAAGGTCAATATGTCTGCCTAGAGTCTCAAGCTGCTTTGTTCCATTTTGCAGGACACCTTTGATGGCGTGGAGCATGCATCCCTCAATCACGTCCATGACGTCTCGTTGTGAGGAAATAAATGCCATCTCTCCGTCGAAGCTGATGAACTCAGACACATGCCTGACTGTGTCGGATGGCTCGGCCCTGAATGCAGGACCAACCTCGTAAACTCTATCGAGACCGGTTGACATCAGCATCTGCTTGTACAACTGGGGACTCTGAGCCAAGTAAGCCAATTTGTCGAAATACTTGACCTCGAACAATGAAGCTCCCCCTTCAGCTCCAGATGCTACTATTTTCGGAGTGAAGACTTCTACAAAACCTTTCTCCCCCAGGTATCTACCGATCAGATCCAGAACGAGGGATTTGGTCTCGAAAATTGCTCTTACCTCGGGTTTCCTCAAGTCCATGAATCGATTGTTGAATCTCGTCTCAACTTCCACCCCTACCTTGTCGACTACGCCCAATGGAAGAGGAGAGGCCGCTCTGCCAAGGACCTCCACGGCATTTGGCAAGATCTCAAACCCCATCTTCGCTTGCTTGCTTTCCTTCACGACCCCCGAGATCCCAATCACAGATTCTCTAGGAATGGAAGTCAGTATCTCGAAAACTTCCAGGGGCACTTTCTTCTTTGGAACGGCGATTTGCAGGATTCCATGAGGATCTCGCAGTATTACGAAGGAAATCCCCCCAAGATTCCTGACATCCTGCACCCAACCCTGGACGGTGACCTCTCTTTCGTAATCTTCTTTGGAGACTGTAAGGGAATTTCGCATCGGGATGTTCTCACTCATTCACGCACCATCGTCCAGAATTGACAGAGTACGTATTTAAGTCATGGTGATATTGGACTTGACATCCGACCTGCTAGGAATTCATTTCGCAGATGATACCATTAGTCACATCGATTTCCAAGTTCCATTTCTGTATGTTAGCCGTTAGTTACCGAAAGAAATAAGATGGAATTGCTCGATAGCGGGACTTATGTCTCCAAAGGTCGACATAGATAGAGAGGAGTGTACTGGATGCGGCTTATGCTATAATGATGAATGCCCAGAGGTTTTCATGGAGGGCGAATCGGGCATCTCCGATGTCAAAATGGAATTCAGAGAAGGAGAACCAGGACAAGGTAAGATACCTGAGAACTTGAGAGGTTGCGCAGAAAAGGCGGCCGACGCTTGCCCCGTAAGCGCGATAGCGATACTAGAGGATTGAGCGGAATCCTTGTGGCCGAGCAAACCGTAGATCTTTTCGATCTAGTCTACTGCGGAAAACAGAACCACTTGGTGCAGTGACTAGGACAGCACGGCACTGTCTAATCATTTGTCCTCTGAGCAAGAATCGGAATACGCTCGCTCCGTCGTTCTGGATGAATGTGCCCGCGTCAAATGTTTTATATGGATACTTGCATTTACAGACTGTTCAGGATTGGGGAAATTCATGTCAGAAAGAGTGACTGTTTCTGTAATCAAAGCTGATGTCGGATCGGTTGCTGGACACTCTCGCCCTCATCCGCGAATGCTTGCAAAGTGTGAGGAAGTTCTAAGGGACGGTGCCAGGAGTGGCACAATCTTGGACTTCTACGTCACGAGGGTCGGAGACGACGTTAACCTGTATATGACGCACAGTCGTGGCGAGAACAACAAAGACGTTCATGGACTCGCTTGGGAAGCATTCATGGCTGCGACAAAAATCGCCAAGGAGATGAAGCTTTATGCTGCCGGTCAGGACATACTCACTGATGCGTTCAGTGGGAACGTCAGGGGCGCAGGTCCAGGTGCCGCAGAGATAGAGTTTAAGGAAAGGAGCTCAGAACCGGTCCTATTCTTTATGGCCGACAAGACCGAGCCTTCATCGTTCTCGCTTCCACTGTCTCGAATCTTCATGGACCCATTTACTACAACGGGATTGGTCATTGACCCTAGGGCTCACGAGGGCTTCAAGTTCGAGATAGTCGATGTCTGCGATTCAAAAAGGACAACAATGTCTGCTCCGGAAGAGACCTACGACATACTCAGCCTATTGGGCGATACGACAAGATATGCGATAAAGAGAGTATTCAGCAAGAACGACGACCTTGGACAGGCAGCTGTCGTCAGCACAGAGAAGTTGAACATTCTGGCAGGAAAGTATGTCGGAAAAGACGATCCCGTCATGATTGTAAGGTGCCAGAGCGGATTTCCAGCAGTCGGCGAGGTCCTTCAACCCTTCATGTTCCCCCAGCTTGTTGCGGGATGGATGCGAGGGTCCCACCATGGTGCCTTCTACCCGTGCTCGGTGGATGATTCCGATCCATCCTATTTCGACGGCCCGCCCCGAATTGTGTGCCTAGGATTCCAGATCAGCCACGGGAAATTCCAGGGCCTGGAGGATCCCGGTTCTCCATCAGGTGTGCATCGACCAATAGATTACTTTGCTGGGAGCGTCTGGGACGAAGCAAGGAGGAGGTCCGCGAAGGTAAACGTGTACATCAGAGGTCATGGTCCCTTTATGCCTGCCATACTATCTCCGGAAGAAATGGAGTACACGACGAGACCGGCAGTCTTGAAGAAGCTCCGTGAAAGGATGGAAGACATTGAGTAAGATCTCCACCCCGGTCGTGATCGTCAACTTCAAATCGTATCCTGAGGTGGAAGGTCAAAGGGCTCTTGCCCTGGCGAGATTATGCGAAGAAGTTTCCAGAGAATCGGGGGTGTGCATTGCGGCGTGTCCGCCAATTGTGGAGCTTTCGAGAGTGGCGTCTTCAGTGGACATTCCGGTTCTTGCTCAGCACACAGATCCCATGAGGCCAGGATCCTGGACTGGCTGGACGACGCCGGAAGCGGCAAGGGCCGCTGGTGCTGCCGGCACCCTCCTCAATCATTCGGAGCACAAAATGAAGATATCAGAGATTTCGATCGCTGTGAGTCTGTGCCGATCCGTGGGCCTCCAGACCGTGGTTTGTGTCGACTCAACCGAAACCGCTGAAGCTTGCGCAATGTTGAAGCCAGATTTCATTGC
>JAJRAG010000093.1 GCA_028682925.1 Methanomassiliicoccales archaeon | reverse complement strand
TCAATGCCGTCACGGTGGAGGATGTGATGATCCGCGATTCGAAGGTCACGGGTGTCGTCATAAACTGGAGTGCGGTAGACGTCGCTGGTCTGCATGTCGATCCTATGACCATCAGATCGAAATACGTCATAGATGCCACCGGTCATGCTGCGGAGGTCTGCAAGATCGTCCAGTCGAAGGCCGGAAAGCTCAGGACTCCGTCCGGCAAGATAGAGGGCGAAAGAAGCATGTGGGCCGAGATCGGGGAAAGGATGACCGTAAAGAACACGGTCGAGATCTTCCCGAATCTCTACGTGACTGGCATGGCCTGCAATGCTGTCTTGGGCGCCCCGAGGATGGGGCCGATATTCGGAGGAATGCTGCTCTCTGGCAAGAAGGTGGCTGAGCTGATACTCAAGAGGAAAAGGTGAACTAGGTCTCCCCTGGGTGGGTCTTCTCGTAGAATTCCTGGACCTCCCAGTCAGGGATAGTCTGCTCTCCGATCTTCCTCAACGTCAGACCCATCGCTTTCATGTGCTGATTCAGGGCGCTCCTGGCCTCCCTGTCGCCAACGAACTCCGTGATGAACATATCCTTCCCTCTTGATCTGCCCTTGAAGGCACCGATCATCTCACTGCCCCTGAAAATCGCTGAACTGTAGCCGAACCTCTCTCGAATCAAGGGAAGCAGATAAGAATGAAGGTTGTCGTCGGGGGTCAGCACGAATCTGTCCTCGAAGTCGGTCCCGACCCGGTCGAGGTCCTCCCTGTGCATCCAGCGGAGGGTCTCATCATTCTCGAGGAAGAATCCCTTGACCAAGAAACCCTCCGCCTCCAAGCCTGCAAGGATCTCTCGTGCCTCCTTCATCGGGATTCGGAATTTGATGAAACGGACTATCTCCTCTGCCGAGAAAATTCCATAGTTACGGAAGAGAAGTCTGAACAGTTGGATTCGAGCCTCTCGCGTGGTCATAGAGTGATCGGGGACCAGATGGACGTTCTTCGAGCCGTCGAAATAGACAGCTGCACCCATGTATAGATCGCGAAGCGCCTTGTAGGTCCTGACGTGGCCGACTGGAGAGAGGGTGTAAAGCTCGTTCCTTGATATGCTCCTTCGGTCCTCAAGGATCCTGATCAGCGAATTCATGTCCTCGCTCATCGGGACGCTCTTCGCCTTACGATAGAGACTGGCATTCTCGATAGTGGTGTAAGTGAGGTACTCGGGTATGGCCTGTATCCGAACCAAGGTTCCTTGCTCGAATAGCTTCTTCAAAGGCACTTTGACTTTGCATCGGAGGTGCGCGGCCGCATCGGATCGGAAACCTCCAGTCTTCCTGATTCCCTCCAGGATGTTCTCGAAATTCCTGTCTGCTGGAACGGCCTGCTTCCAAAGAACATATTCGAGTAGGTCTTCCTGCCTGTAGGCGTTCGGGACGAACTTACCTTTTATGAGAGCGGAACCGATGCGATGATATCCCGATCGAATCAGCTTGCTCTCTAAAGCCCCCTCGATCTCATCTATGCCTTTTCCTAGAATCTCCTTGATCCTTAGGACGTCGTAGCCAAGCATATTGTAGAAAATCATCAATTCGTCCAAAGCCGCCAGGGAATCGGGGAGAAGAGATGGATTTTCGAGATCCAGCGCGCGAACTTCAATGCACCCGCTCATGTTCCACTTCTCCACGGCGCCGACAAGAATCCCGTCGGACATAATTGGGTAGATTAGCCTATCGCCGTAACGCGAAGCAATCTCGGACCGCAGCGGCTGGACTTCAGGATCGAACATCGAGAGCACCCGCATCTTTCTCTGATGCTCCGGGAGAGACTGAAGACTCTCAACCTCATCGGCCATGACGAACATCTGGATCCTTCCTTCCCCGACCGTTATTTCCACAATATCCAACCGGGCGAGGATATCGTGCACTTCGTCGGGGGAGAGACCGGTGAAAGCAGTCATGGCAAACATGGGAACGGGGCCATAGGCCCTGATGAACCTTTGGATCATCTCGTCCTTTGCATTCCCCTCGTATTTCGGCGCGTCATACGGTTCGTATATGTTCTCTCGGGACCACTCCTCACGATGCTCGAACCTCCTCACAAGGTGCAGGTTCCGATCAAGCCAGTCCAAGCTATACTTCAGCTGCTCCTTGGGTATGCCCGTCATTTGATACAGCTGCAGGATGCCGAGGGCGTCGTTCTGTCTGATAAGATCGAGTATCCGTCTATCGGCACCGACGGGCGAGCCGGTCCTATAGACCGACACGTACATCGGCGCATCATCTGCCAGGACATAACGCACGCGACCCCTCAGGAATCTGCCTAGGAGCATCTTCCCATTCCTCCTGAGGCTCTCCCAATCGTCCATGCTAAAACCGCTGACCCTGTAGAAAACGTCCAAAGGATCACCGACGGATCCGAAGAATCTCACGCAATCCTCGATCGAAGTGAAAGGTCCCTGGGTCTTGGACATCCGATACATCTCGACGGTCCTCATGTCATAGACCTCGGGGTCCTGGCTCTTCAATCTCAGATAGTCTTTCCTGAGCATGTATTGCTTGTGTTCGGAGACTAGGAACTTTCCTTCGATCAACAACCCCTCATTAATCAGTGCTCTGATCGCCCCATTGATCTCAGAGTCGGATTGGCCGAGCGCGAACGATATCTCGTCTGATGTGGATGGCGCGAATCCTTCGAGATACTTGCATATCGCTGTCTCGAGCGCCACCTTCCTGTCCCTCCCTTCGATCGACCTTGCCTTGAAGTACCAACGGCCGTTGCGATGCGCGACCCTTGCCACGAGGGCCGCGGATTCTAAGTTGCGGAGCGATTTCGAGACCCTATCGACGCTGATCGAAAGGATTTCGGCAAGCTCGGAGTGCGATCTCTCGGAATCCAGCAGGTCGAGAACGTTCTTGTCGAGGTCCCCAAGTCTTCGTTCTTTTCTGAAGAGTGTCGAATAGGTCCTTAGGTCCTC
>JAJRAG010000092.1 GCA_028682925.1 Methanomassiliicoccales archaeon | reverse complement strand
TCGATATCCATTACTTCCGCCCGATGCACAGGCAAAGAACCGGATGCGAAAAGCCTAAGGAGTCTTCCGGCCGCTTCTGGATTGGTTGAGAAGACGCCCGAATGCATTTTCACCCCAGACGGGATTCCGATTACTGGGATCCTCTCATCAATCGCGTCAAGCACGTCTCGAGCGGTGCCGTCTCCCCCTGCAAACAGCAGTATCTGCCCCCCGAGGTCGACGACCTTCTTGCACCCCATTCTTGTGTCATTTGCAGAGCTTGGATTTTCGGGGACATATACCACTTCGAATTCCGCTTCGGTCCGAAGCAGCAATTCCTCCCCCATGTTCCCTCCTACGGTGAGGAATTCGTATTCTCCGAGAGGACCGGCAAACTTCAGCGATTCAAATGCTCTGTCTTCGACGGCTGACACGGCCCCTCTTCCAATGGATTCCAGAAGAGTGTCGTCGCCGTCCGTTCCCTTGAGACCTACCCTGCCCCCCATTCCTGCGATGGGATTGATCACGAGGCCGACACGCACATTGCTTCATCTACGTCTGGTTTCATCAATTCTTCTACTTCACTTTGATGAACTAGAATTGTTCGAAGACACCTTCGTCCTTTGAGACTCAATTCAGTCGCAATATGCTGAGTCAGATTCTCCGCCATGACGAAAAATATATGGGCGGGTGTTTCCCGCCGCCTGGATTAGCCTGCTCATTCCTTGATATCAGGTAACATCTCATCGTGCAGCGAAATCGGGGTCCATGTTCGTCGTGAAATCCAAGCCACCGAACTCGCCCACGGACGCGTGGATCAGTTCGGCCTCAGGCGTTGAGGTGTGGGCGATCTCATTTGCTTCCTCCTCATCCAATTCATGAAGCATCTCTTCGACGTCCGAAGCTATCTGGGTAATGAAGGACTCGCTGATCTTCGTACAGACCGATTCGATGATCTTGACGATGCTTCGTTCCATTATCGCAAAACTATCTCTGACGGCGACATCCCCCGCGATCTCAAGCAATCTGTCGTTGTCCAGAACGAGCGTGGTCTCGGCCGACCCTCGCAGTCTTCTTAGGCCCTCTTGGGCCCGCTTCAGATTCTCCTTCTCGAAGGAGAATGGATTGATCGCTATTGCGAAGGTCACAGCGTCGAGCTCCCTTGCCACTTCGGCGACAACTGGTGCTGCCCCAGTACCGGTCCCTCCACCCATGCCTGCAATCACAAAGACGATATCACTGCCTTTGAGAACCTCTTTGAATGTGGGCCTGGCGCACTCAGCGCAATACTCCCCGACCTCAGGGAATCCGCCTGCACCTTCTCCTTGAGTCACATCCTTTCCGATAAGGATCTTCTTGTGTGCATCAATCTTCTCGAGCTTCTTCTCGTCGGTGTTCACCGCGATGGTCTCGATGTTGCTTTTACAGCCCCAGTAGATTCCGTTTATTATGTTGTTCCCGGCACCGCCGCAACCTACGACCGAAATCCGTGGCTCTATCATCCCTTTGCTGAGCATTTCGACGATTTGCTCAGTCTTCATAGCATTGTTCATGTTCATTTGACCTCCAGGTCGCGACTGAGTTTGAGCAGGCTAATCTCGCGGCTTTGCGCTGAACAAAACCGTGCATCCCATCCCTTCATTAGGCCCTTGACTCTCAGTCTGACAGTTACATTGTTCGTGACAGGTTCAATCAGGCACGACTTCGAGTATCTCTCGGTTCGTCTCGAAGATCTTCTTCTTGACGTCCTCAAGGTATTCTTTCGGAACGAACTCCTTTCGAACGCAGTCTTCGATGGCCCCACCAATCGAGTTGTAAATTCCGGCTCTCACCATTCCCTCAATGAAACCGAGAGCTGCTCGTGGTATCTTGACTGGAATTTCCTTCTCATTCGCTTCCGAGACCTGAGTCCCTTTTGCTTCTATGAACGAATGGAGGGCGATCCTTGCAAGCCGAGACCGGTTGGAGAATTCAGGGTTCTCCTCGACAAATCTGTCGATGAGTTCGAGCTCTTCTCTTCCGAGCCTCAGCGATATTCTTTCACCATCCATTTCGGTGCCCACCTCATTCCCGTCCTGAACGTCATACATCATGTCATACTTTGTATTTAAATATTTCCCGATTTGTCATACTGAGTCATACATGGTGTCACGCGCATCTGGTGACTTGAAAAAAACCGACAAATCCGAACACCATTTGTACCTCTGAAAAGCACCGAAACAATCTTTACGGCCTTTTGGCATACCGACGCCAAGGCACCCATATGACAAACCGATCGGCCGATGTTGAAGCGAAATGGCAAGAGCGATGGTATTCTGTCGGAATCAACGAATCGGAGGCCGACTCTCGTCCGAAATTCATGATGATATTCGCATACCCGGGCGTGACTGGGTATCTTCATGTCGGTCATATGCGTGGCTACACTTACGTGGATGCGATAACGCGATACTTGAGGATGATTGGCCTCAATGTGCTCTTTCCGGTCGGAACTCATGCGACTGGCAATGGGGCAATCAGTCTGGCGAACCGGATAAGATCAAGGGACCCCGGGACGATTGAGTACCTCCTCGCGAACGGGTGTCCCGAAGAAGAGATTGCGAACCTCGGGGATCCAGTGAAGGTTGTTGATTTCTTCAACGAAATATACGTGACCCAATACTGGAAACGATTCGGTTTCCTGGCGGACTGGCGAAGATTCACATGCACGATTTATCCAGACTATCAGAAGTTCATCCAGTGGCAATTCCGAAAGCTAAAGGACGGAGGTCTTCTCGTCCAGAAACCATACTTCGCACCCGCATGCGTCGAGTGTGGGCCCGTTGCAGTTGACGCATCCGAGACTGACCTGCAAAAGGGTGGAAGAGCAGAGACGGTAGAATACTCCCTGCTGAAATTCAAATGCGAGGACATGTTCCTTGTGGCTGCGACCCTTAGGCCTGAGACGGTATATGGCCAGACGAACTTCTGGGTGAATCCTGACGTCGAATATGTCAAGGTCGCGAAAGATGGCGAGACGTGGGTCATAAGCAGGCCTTCGTACGAGAAGATGAGATACCAGATGGATGGGCTGACCGTCATCGGCACTATTCATGGAAAGAAGTTGGTCGGTAAGAAATGCACTGCGCCAGTCATACATCGGGAGATACCTGTCTTACCCGCTTCTTTCTGCAATCCGGACGTTGGGACAGGGCTCGTCACGAGCGTTCCATCGGACGCCCCTGACGATTGGATTGCTCTACGGATGCTTCAGGAGAACGATGTGCTGCTCATTGAATATGGTCTTAGACCGGAGGACGTCCGGGAGATTAGGCCTATACCAATCATCGATTCGAAAGGCTGGGGACCGCTTCCTGCCGTGGAGATAACTAAGAGGATGGGCATAAGTGATATCGCTGACTCAAGGCTGGAAGAGGCAAAGAAGATAATCTATAGGGATGGTTTCCACACTGGCCGCATGAACGAGAACTGCGGCGAGTATGCCGGAATGCCTGTGGAGAAGGCCAAGGAGATGATCAGAGACTTCATGATCTCCTCAGGCGAAGCGGAGATATTCTACGATCTCTCCGAGGAGGTCATATGCAGATGTGGAAGACCTGTGGTAATAAGGAGGGTTCCGGACCAATGGTTCATCGATTACAGCAACGCTGAGCTGACGAAGAACAGCAAGGATCAAGCGGAATCCATGCATATTCTCCCCTCCGAGTACCATACAAACATCCAAGGGGTCCTTGACTGGTTCAGGGAAAGAGCCTGCGTGAGACAAGGTAACTGGTTGGGGACAAGATTCCCTTTCGATGATAAGTGGATCATTGAGGCGATATCTGATTCAACGCTCTATCCAATCTACTATTTGGTCTCGAAGTACTTCAACGAAGATAAGCTGAAGCTCGAAAACCTCACGGAGGTTTTTTTCGATCATGTTTTTCTGGATATCGGCGACCCTGCAGATGTGTCAATCACTACAGGAGTGGAAATCGAGCTTCTGAAGCGCATTCGAAGCGACGTCGAATACTGGTACCCTCTGGATATCAACCTTGGCGGCAAGGAGCATATGACCGTTCACTTCCCCGCATTCTTGATGAATCACGTCGGCGTCCTTCCTCAGAAGTATTGGCCGAAGGGAATCTTCGTCAACTGGTATATCATCGGAAAACTCGGGAAGATATCAAAATCAAAAGGGGGCGCGGAGCCCATTCCGGGGGCAGCCGAGCACTTCGGCGTCGATCCAATGCGATTGTACTACACTCACATTGCCTCCCCGTTCGCCGATGTGGAATGGGACGAAGAGGCAGTCGAGAATTACAAGGGACGAATCGAGCGCATCTCGAAGACCGTCGAGGAGCTGAAGGCGCTCCCAGAAGGAGTCGAGATTGCGAGCATAGACAATTGGCTCCTTTCTCGCATCAGCAGCCGGGTCAAGACTGTCAGAGAATGCATGAAGGAATTCGACCTGCGGACTATGGCCAATGAGATCTACTTCGAGATGCTGAGCGATATCAAGTGGTACATGAGAAGAGGAGGCGGAAACGGAAATGTCGCCGGCGAGGTTCTGGATGTCTGGATTCGCCTCATGGCACCGATTACGCCGCACTGCGCAGAGGAGATTTGGGAAGGCATGAATCGGGATCGGTTCGTGTCTCTGGCCGATTTCCCAACCCCTGTCGAGAGTGGGATTCGCCTCGAAATCGAGGAGGCCGAAGAGTATCTGAAGAATGTGATAACGGATATCAACGAGATCCTAAGAGTCACGGAAATATCTCCCAAGAGAATTTGCCTCTACACATCACCAAATTGGAAGCAACGAATCTTTGAAAATGGTCTACAGATGGCGAGGGAGAACCGTCTCAGCATTCCAGGGATCACGAAGACGACCATGTCAGATCCGATCCTGAAGAAACGCGGGAAAGACGCAGCTGATTTTGCCAGGAAGGTCGCGGAAGGACTTATGAAACGTTCTCGCTCAGACATGGACAGGTTGGCGAGATCCTTTGATGAGTTCCGATATCTGGCCGAATCGTCCGCTTTCATCGCGAAGGAGATAGGTTGCGAGGTGAAGGTCTATTCTGAGGATGATCCAGATGCGTACGATCCTCAGAGCAAGGCAAAGACATCAGTACCTCGAAGGCCGGCAATATTCGTCGAATGAGCCTCCTGTACGCCAATGTGTTCCTGCGACGCGAAGACGACAAATTCAAATATCGAGCTTTGACTCCCTGAGGGCTATAAATCCCATGTGAGGTATCCCCATTGTTTGGCAAATTGGCCAATTTCGTCACCAGACGATATAAGGGTATCATTGTCGCGTGGATTCTGATTCTGATAATCGCGGTTCCGCTGGCACCCAAGGCCTTCGAGATTGTGAAGTACGAAGAAACCGAGATGGTGCCTTCCAACCTCCAATCAGAGATTGCACAGGGCTACATTGATGAGAATTTTCCTACGGCCAGCGGTCAGGGGACGACCCTCATACTCTTGAAAGGCACAGACGTACTGGACAATGAGACAAAGGATGTCGTAAACAGGATTGACCACGCGATATATGAGGAGACCCACGGTGGTCGCATAGATGGTCATATCCAGGTCGACTCGGTTTATAGCGCGACCACCCTGTACACGGCAGCTTTCTTGCAGCAATTGAACCGCGGGTTCTATTCGGCTTGGAACATGACAAACATGACTGCCTTTGTCCTCTTCGGGACACCAATCGATTTCAGGAACCTCTGGTTCCAGGCGAATGGAAGCGCTTTCACGGTTTACGGCGTACCTTCAATATATTTGGAAATCTGGAAGCAAATGCGGGCGACCTATCCCCTGCTGCCGATCGATCAAATCGATTCCATGGCATACATTGCGACGTTCGCTTCGTTACAGACGCATCCCGTCCTCAGCTCCATGAATGTTACTCAGCAGGTCCTGGTGTTCGGTTGGTTCGGAACATTTGCAGATGTTTGGAACATGACGATCCTGGATCCGATCCAGGGTTCGTTTTTCTCCACACATCCGGATGAGAGAGCGCAGGCTTCAATCCAATCCGCCTTCCCGACTTTCCTATCTCTAGTCCCATCCGAGTACCGCTACTTCCTTAATTTGACTTACGGCAGTTTTGACATTGCGACCTGGGACAGCTACCACGCTCTGAACATCTTCTCTCGATCGGTCTTCACTTCGAATCTTGATTC
>JAJRAG010000011.1 GCA_028682925.1 Methanomassiliicoccales archaeon | reverse complement strand
CCTTCGCTCCTTCGGACTGAGCAAAGCAAGTTCCTCAGGAGCCGTGTGCTCAGTGGCACAGGCAAGCTCACATGATCTGCAACCGATGCATTTGTCCAAGTCTATCAGAATTCTCTTCAACGACAGCCACCCCCGTCTGCGGTGCATCCACTCCGATTCGCATCTCTGAAAGCCGGTGCGACGAGCGGGTGCATCGAAATATGCCTGTTTAACCCTTTGCTTCTCTGTGGGCTCCATACTCATGAGACCAATACAAAAACCAGGAAGGGCTAAGATTATTCTAATGGAATGCCATAGCCCTCGAGAATGGTCCAGACGAGAATTGCTGACAGCATTCTTGATGCGAGATGCGACACCCCGATGGTCCGGCTCCACAAGGTCGTGCCGAAGGATTCTGCTGAGATCCTAGCGAAGATCGAGTTCTTCGGTCCTAGCGGTAGTGTGAAGGACCGAATAGCTGCCTTCATGATCGAGCGGGCCGAGGAGCGAGGAGACCTTAGGCCGGGATATCGAATTGTTGAGGCGACGACTGGCAACACCGGCATCGCTTTCGCCCTGGCGGGATTGGTCAAGGGATATCCAGTCACGATCGTCATGCCTCAAGGGATGAGCGAGGAGAGGAAGAAGATACTGAGGGCCTATGGGGCGGAGGTCCTCTTCACATCCGGTTCCGAGACGGACGTCGACAAATGCTTGGAGATGGTCAATAGAATCAGAGCCTCGGACGACAAGGTGTGGGTGCCTGGACAGTTTACGTCGACAGACAACGTCCTGGCACACGAGATGACGACGGGACCAGAGATAGTCAGACAGGCTGGCAAGAATATTGATGCGTTCGTGGCGGGAGTGGGTTCCGGCGGGACCTTGATGGGAGTCGCAAGGCACTTCATGAAAGAGGGCATCGGAGCTAGAATCGTCGCGGTTGAACCAGAGGAATGTGCCATCCTATCTGGCGGACGTAACGATCGGCATCGCATCGAGGGCATCGGAGACGGCTTCATTCCGGAAATAGTCGACTCCGACCTCATAGATGATATCGAGACCGTTCGCGATTCAGATGCCATAGCCATGGCAAGGAGACTAGCTGGAGAAGAAGGAGTACTGTGTGGAATATCCTCCGGCGCCAACGTGGTTGCGGCGTTGCGTTCCGGAAGGAGACTCGGAAAGGGAGGAAGAATCGTGACGCTCATCCCCGATACTGGTATGCGCTATTTCTCGACAGATCTGTTCAAGGAGGAGTGACTTGCCAGGTCTTCAGAAGGAATCAATCATCGACCTGCTGAAAGGACTAGTCGCGATAGACAGCGTCAATCCCTCACTTTCCCCAGCCCATGCAGGCGAGGGCGAGATCGCGAAGCATGTCGCAGATGTTCTTCTTGAGATGGGACTCCAAGTGGATATGCAGGAGGTTGCCAGGGAAAGGAGCAACGTGATCGGAAGACTGAAGGGAAAGAGACCGGGGCGGAGACTGCTGATGGTCGCTCATATGGACACGGTCGGGATTGACAGCATGACGGTTCCCCCCTTCGACCCAGTAATCATTGGCAACCGGCTGTATGGGCGGGGGGCCTCGGATACAAAGGCGGGTCTCGCCGCTGCAATCGCTGTGACAGAAGAGCTGAAAAGGAAGAAAACGACTTTCAACGGCGAATTGATCATCGCAGCGACTGTCGATGAGGAGTTCGAAGCGGCTGGTATCGAAGCCCTTGTCAAGGAGGTAGGGGCCGATGCTGCTATCGTCTTGGAACCGGTTGGCATGATGGCGATCATCGCGCACAAAGGCTTTGCCTGGATGGAGTTCGAGGTCATCGGACTAGCAGCGCATGGGAGCGACTCCAAGAAAGGAATCGATGCGATCATGAGGACGGGAAGGCTATTGGACGAACTAGACTCCGTTAGCAAGAGACTCTCGAAGACAGTACATCCAGTACTTGGATCTCCTTCCCTCCACGCGTCGCAGATAACGGGTGGAGAAGGCTGGTCGACCTATCCGGCGAGCTGCACATTGAGGGTCGAGAGGAGAACCCTCCCGGGTGAGACGAAAAAGAGTATCGAGAGAGAGTCTCAAGTCATCGTCGACAAGCTTGCGAATTTGGGCATTGAGGTCAGAACGAAGATGCACTTCTTCAGGACAGCGACCGAGATATCGTCGAAGGAGAGGATCGTCAAGTCATTGAGAAGTTCGGCAGACGGACTTGGAATGGAACTGCCCGTGACCGGCATGGCGGCGTGGCCCGAGGCCGGACCTTTGAACCTTGCGGGAATACCATCCGTCGTGTTCGGTCCAAAAGGTTGCACCGGTCATGAAGCCGACGAATACGTGGAAATCGATAGCGTCGTCCAATGCGCACATATCTTGCATGGAACGGTGCTCGACTTTCTCAAATGATCTCTTCCCAACAGTCTTAAGTACGATCAAACAGTTCGAGTGGTGAGCAAAATGTCCGAGCCATTGCCGCCCCATTCCCATTGCCTAACCTGCGACGAACCCGTCCAAGAAACCGAGACCTTCTGTTCCGACGCGTGCAAGGCTGATTATGACAAGAAGATCAAGAAGAGCAAGAAAACGATGCTGTATTTCTACGTGGCAGCAGCAGCCGTCATCCTCGGAATAAGCGTAGTGACCGTGATACTTGGTGGTTAGAGCGGCACCGAATAGGCCGCAATCACTTCCACGATCTAATCGCTTCGAGCATGCGACACACCCTGACCGCCTCCTGCACGTCATGCACTCGAACTACGTTTGCACCGTTCATGACGGAAGCGGCGACGGCGGCTAGCGTCCCCTCCAACCTCCCATCATTCTGAGACCCAAGGACCTTACCGATGAATGCTTTCCGCGAAGGACCAATGACGATCGGGCGGCCTAGGGAACGGAACTCCCTCAACCTGCGGATAATCTCGAGGTTATGCGCCTTTTCCTTCCCGAATCCGATGCCTGGGTCTATCATGATCTTCTCCTCCTTGACGCCTTTGTCGATCGCCTCGCCCATCCTCTCCGCAAGACTCAGCATGATGTCCCCGACGACATCGTCATACCTTATGTCGACCTGCATCGTCTTTGGTTCGCCGAGCATGTGCATCAGAACAACTGGTACGTCCAATTCCGCCACCGTCTCGATCATCTTTGG
>JAJRAG010000091.1 GCA_028682925.1 Methanomassiliicoccales archaeon | reverse complement strand
TGACTAGCAACATCAAGGGCTTCGCTGTTCGCAAAATCCTAGTTGAGGAGAAACTCGACGCGATAAGTCAGTTCTATACAGGGATCATAGTTGATGATTCCTGCAAAGTGAAAGCCCCGGTCCTCATGTTCGCTACCGAGGGTGGCGTGGACGTAGAGCAGGTGGCTGCTGAGCATCCTGAGAAAGTTCGTCGAGCCGCAATAGATCCTCTTGCCCAGCCAAGTCTTGACGACATCAAGAAGGAGGTTGCATCGCTCGCGATATCTTCAGCTCTCACTGACCGTTTAGGCCAGATCGTTTTTGGGGTCTATCAGATATTCCGCGAATACGATGCGAGGAGTGTCGAAGTGAATCCGATAGTAGTGACGTCGGGCGGGATGGCGTATGCGGCAGATTGCCGTATCGTCTTGGACGAGGCTGCCGTAATGAGACATCCAGAGTTCGGAATAGATTTCCCTCGTGAAATCGGCAGAGCTCCGACGGACCTTGAGAAGAGGGCGTGGAAGATCGAAGAGAAGGATTTCAGAGGCATAGCATACTTCATTCAGATGGCAACTGAGATCAACCCAGGGGAGGGTTACGTCGGCTTTCACGGCATTGGGGGCGGTGGAGCCATGATCGGCGCCGACGCCCTCATACGTCATGGGCTTAAGCTCGCAAACTACGCTGACACAAGCGGGAACCCGACAGCGTCAAAGGTATATCGCATTATCAAGACGATTTTTTCCCAACCCAACATAGATGGCTACGTTTTGATGGGTCCAGTTATCGCAAACCAGGAGCAATGGCATCACGCGCATGCTCTCGTCCGAGCGCTGAGAGAAGAGCTTACAAGCAGACCAAACTTTCCTGTTGTGATACTGATAGCTGGAAACAAAGAGCATGAGTCGATAGAGATCATCAAGCAAGGCTTGAGCGGTCTTCCGGCCAGGGTGGAAATATTCGGACGCGACTATGTCTACAATGTTGACTATGTAGCGCAACGGATGAAGACGCTTGTGACCGAATACAATGCTCTGGAACGCAGGAATATTGGTGGGTAGCGGATGAAATCGGACATCTACAGATTTCGATTCAGAACTGGCGAAGTAGTGATTGACCACAACAGGTGTGTTCAATGCACGAACTACGCGTGCCTCAAGGCGGATAGCCTTTTCGGGACAGGTGTGCTGAGAATCCGACATGGGAGACCCGTACTGACGACCACGCTTGACGATGCTAAGAGGCTCTGCAACGAGTGCCTGACTTGCGAGCTGTACTGCCAGGCTTACGGAAATGGAGGAGCACGAATACTGCTCGATCAATTTGCCGATTGAAGGAGCTGATTTGGAACGGCAATACTGATTGACCAGAACACCAGAGTCCTCGTGCAAGGCATAACTGGCAGGGAAGGCACCGCGCGAACCCGGGCGATGGTCGACTACGGCACGAAGATTCTGTGCGGTGTTACACCAGGCCGTGGGGGTAGCAATGTCTGGGATGTCCCGGTATACAATACCGTCGCAGAGGCTGTTCAGGCGCATGGTCCCCTGGATGCCTGTGTAGTTTTCGTTCCAGGACCACAAGTCAAAGATGCTGTGATTGAAGCTCTTGAAGCTGGGATCAAGTTTCCTGTGATCCCTGCTGAGAGAGTGCCGCTGCACGACAGCCTCAAAATGATCAGTCTGGCGCGCAGGAAGAATGCGAGGATTCTCGGACCCGGTTCCTTGGGCATAGTAAGCGCCGGGAAGGCGCTGCTGGGATGGATAGGAGGAACAGAGGAATTCGCGAGAGAAGTGTTCAAGCCAGGACCCCTTGGAGTCATGTCACGCAGCGGTGGTCAAACAACAACTGTTGCTTGGAGTATCGCGCAGAGTGGATCAGGGATCACAACGGCGGTTCATGTGGGAGCTGAACCTGTGGTCGGGTTATCCTTCGCGGAAATGCTGCCTCTATTCGAGAAAGATCCGCAAACCGAAGTGGTCGTAATGTTTGGAGAAATCGGGACAGTTGCCGAGGAAGAAGCTGCCGAAGTGGTCAAGGAAGGTGGATTCACGAAGCCTCTTGTGGCGTACATAGCAGGTCGATCTTTGCCCGCAGGAGTAAGGTTCTCCCACGCCAGTGCAATAATCGAACGGGGCAGAGGAACTGCGGAAAGCAAAATCAGAGCCCTCCAGGAAGTCAGCGCACATGTTGTGGAGAGGCCTCAAGATATCGCAGCAAGCGTACTCAAGATTCTGAAGAGATGAAAGATGATCCTCCTCAGGTCGATGCTCTATTTTCCAGCGAACAACGTGCGAGCGGCCGTTAAAGCTGCGACGCTTCTCACGGACGCGGTAATATTCGACTTGGAGGACGCCGTGTCAATTGATGACAAGGAAAGCGGAAGGATCCTTGCCGGATCTCTCATCAAGCTCGTGAAGAGACGCGGGATACATACGTTTGTACGCGTGAACGATCTAGGCACGGGTCTCACAACAGACGACCTCAACTTTACGGTCACCGACGGTCTGGATGGAGTGGTGCTACCCAAGACGGAAAGGGGGTCAGATGTAGCCGAGGTTAGCGGAATGCTTGATAGGGTTGAGAAAAAGGGGACGTTAGCGTCCGAGAGCGTCAAATTGGTCCCTCTGATAGAGAGTGCAAAAGGAGTTGTGAACGCCTCCGAGATAGCCTCGGGTAGCGATAGGATTGTTGCCGTTGCGTTCGGAGCAGGAGACTATTGTAGAGATCTCGGGAGGGACATTAGCTTGGTCTCTCCAGAAGAGATCGAGCTGCTGTACGCACGCTCTCACATAGTCAACGCTAGCAGAGCTGCCGGCGTCATGGCAATAGACACGCCATTTCTAGGCTCGTTGACCGATAGAGAGGCATTCCTCAAAGAGATCGATCTTGCCGTCCGGCTGGGCTTCAAAGGGAAACAGTGCATCCATCCGTCTCAGACCGAACCCGTAAACAAGATGTTTTCGCCATCACCCGAAGAGGTCAGCCGCGCCAGAAGGATCGTAGACGCGTTTGACCAAGCTCAAGCCAGGAAAATTGGGGTCGTAGCCTTTGAGGGCAAGATGGTAGACCTGATGACATATCGCCAAGCAAAATACGTGCTTGAAACCTATGAAAGGACCACGCATAGGACGGCGGCTCGTAAGGCGTTGTCCGTGGACTTGTCGGAGATATTCTCGGCTTCCAGATAAGAGCTTGCGGACAGTCTGATTGGAGTGGATCCCGTTGTCATTTTTTTCCTCGAGATACCGCCCTAATTGTGCTGAAGAAGCCACGCCACAACTTTCGCAATAACCCTCGACTGTTTTGACTATTGTGAAACCACGCTCTACATCGTCTGTTCAGACGGTGGCGATTCAGCGTCATAAGAACCTCAGTTAAACCATATATTCGACGGCCTAGCTCATACGGCCGTTAGGTTGAAGTTGCGTTGACAAAGACAACAATAGTTGACTTGAGTCTGCCACTCGAGAGCTTTGGGTGGGAGCCTCTCCCGGTAAAGATCTTCAGGTATGACCATGACGAGGGTAGCCGATACGTCGGAGGCCCTCTTGGGCTTTCACCGGATGATTTCCCAAACAAGTCCGGACCTGCAATCGAGGAGATGGAACTGCACTCGCACGCTGGGACGCATCTGGATGCTCCTTGGCATTACGGGCCGACGGTTGCGGGCAAACCGGCAAAGACCATCGATGAAATACCTCTCGAATGGTGCTACGGCGACGGAGTGGTCATTGATGTTAGACACAGAAAACCTGGAGAATACATAACCCTAGATGACATCAAGAAAGGATTGAAGAAGATCAATTACCAACTCAAGCCAGGCAACATTGTGCTAATTGAGACTGGCGGAGACAAGAGATGGAAATTCTCCGATTACCCCGATGCTTCTCCAGGCATGAGCGGAGAGGCGACAGAGTGGATTATTGATCAGGGCGTGAAGGTGATAGGCATCGACGGTTTCGGTTTCGACAGACCATTCAAGAAGATGGCTGAAGATTTCAAGAAAGGTGTGAAGGGCGCTCTCTGGCCATCACATCACGACGTAGGTCGCAAGAAAGAGTACTGCCACATAGAGAAGATGGCTAACTTGGACAAGATACCGAAGCCCTTTGGTTTCAAGGTTGCGTGCTTTCCGGTGAAGATTTCCAAGGCTGGGGCCGGCTGGTGCCGCGCTGTAGCAATTCTTGAGCAGTAGTTCCTCTGTCGGAGGAGAAAACAAGTGGCTTCTGCAGGAAAAGAGAAATGGCTCACTGACAAGTACTGGTTGAGTCCCTACAACTGGCTAGACGAGGTCCGATCCACCTTCGATCTACCGAAAAAGGTTCGAATTCACGAAGTGACCCTCAGGGAAGCAGATCAGCAGCCGTACGTATCGCTTAGGCGTGACGAGAAGGTTCGAATAGCGAGAGCGCTGGACGAGTTGGGTGTCTGGAGTATAGAGATAGCGCCAGCTATCT
>JAJRAG010000090.1 GCA_028682925.1 Methanomassiliicoccales archaeon | reverse complement strand
GGTCCCTTCTTCTACTCGACCATCATGGGAGCTTCGCTGATGACCATGCTCGTTCTGCCATTCTCTGTGAAGTATTCACCGAGAATACTCGACAAAGCCTCCATTCGCCTACCGAGACCGGTGAAGAATGCCTTGGATCTCATCGAGCGACTGAGGGGCTCAGCAAGAGAGAGACTGTCGCGTTCCTCTGAAGTTCGGAAGAAGATTAGGACACAAATCATATGGATATTCATAGAATTCACGTTCATCTTCGTAGTTGCCATCACAGTCAATTTGGTCTATTACTTCACCGACGTTGTGGCGAATCTGGCACAAATATCCAGAATCCTACCGGCTCTCGTCCTTGGAGGCATCACGGTCGCCATCATGCTCCCTGCCATCGTCGGCATCATCAGGCATGTCAGGAGAATAGCCTCACTCCTCGTCACGGTGACTCTCGAGAGTGGAAGTTTCAATGCAGTGGGTGGAAAGCTGATATACAGCATCTTCATGAATCTATTCACGATCTTCGTCGCTATCATCATGCTACTCGTGATGATATCCCTTATCCCAACTACGAGGGAGCTTCCATATCTGCCGCCGATCGCAATCATCATCGTAGGCGGGTTAATCGCATACCTGCTTTGGAACGTGACAAGGTCCGCACATCGCAAGATGGCAGAGATGCTCAGCAAAGGAATAATGGAGGAGAAGTAATGATCGAATACTCATCGGAGGCACCATTTGAAGATTGCGCACGTCTCTGACACCCACATCGGATACTCGGCGTACGCCAAGATCGATGAGAGCACTGGTCTCAACCAGAGAGAAATCGATGTATTCGATTCCTTCGAGCGGTTCATAGATCGAATAATCCAAATCAGACCCGACGCAGTCCTTCATTCAGGCGACCTTTTCGATTCCGTGCGTCCGACCAACAGAGCCATTTCCTTCGTGCTTGACCAGCTGAGACGGTTGGGCGAGGTGGAGATACCATCCGTGGTAATTGCTGGGAACCATTCCACGCCAAGACTGCAAGAGACAGGAAGCGTCTTCAGAATACTCGAGCACTTGGACGGCATACATCCAGTGTACAAAGGAGCCTATGAGCGCATCGACCTGGGGGATATTCTAGTTCACGCTATTCCGCACTCCGATGGGGACGATCTCATCAGAAACCTCCGGTCAATGATTCGGTCCAAGGACGCGAAGTTCAACATCGGCATGCTCCATGCCGGGATAATTGGTCTAGGCGTATTTCGAATGAACGAGTTCAACGAGGCGCTCGTCCAATCATCATACTTGAGAAAGGACATGGATTACATTGCCTTGGGACACTATCATGGATGTTGCGAAGTCGCTCCGAACGCATGGTATGCTGGTTCAACGGAGAGATTCTCATTCGCAGAAGCACAGCAAGAGAAAGGATTCATGCTCGTTGATCTGGAAAAGGGAAGTAAGGTATTTGTGCCACTTGTGACGAGGAGAATGATCGACCTGGCTCCCATAGATGCCCTTAACCTTGACTCGCTCACTTTGCGAGCTGAGATAGCGGGTCTGATTGAGTCTTCCGACCTGGACGACAATATCGTGAGGATGAGGATCAAGAATCTAGCGCCTTCGCTCTACAAGACTCTGGATTTCAATTGGATTAGACATAACACAACGGCTGCCACGCACTTCGAACTCAAGTATGACCTACTCCAGGAAGGCTCTTCTGTTCAGATGACAAACACTGCCCTGGATTCCCTCGATCGGGAGTTCGTCTCCTTCCTCGAGCGCTTCCCAGTCGAGAAGGCGAACAAGGAAGTCGTCCGCACGATGGGACTGAGTTACTTGCACAGGGGGATGGAAGAATCCGATTGAGATTCATGCAGCTTAAGAACTATCGCAAGTTCAGAGAGTGTTCCCTGGAGTTCCCAGATGGAGTCATAGGAATCGTCGGATCGAACGGCGCAGGCAAATCCAGTCTAATAGAAGCGATTGCCTGGGCACTATACGGAAACGAGACCGAAATCGTACGGACTACGAAGGAACAGGTCAGATGGATGGGAGCGGGTCCGAACGAGGAGTGCAAGGTCGTGCTGGAGTTCGAGATTGGTGGAGATACCTACCATATTGAGAGGACAATGAAGGGAAAGGAGCTGAAAGTGGACGCCACGCTGGTCGTCAACGATAAGCCCGAAGCAAAAGGAGATAAAGCCGTAAGCGAGGAAATTTCGAGGCGTCTAGGCATGGACCACAAGGCGTTCTTCATTTCCGTCTTTGCGAGACAGAAGGATCTCAACGCACTTTCCTCCTTGAGACCTTTCGATAGAAAGAGACTGATCTTGCGCATGCTTGATGTTGATGTGCTGGACAAAGTGGTAAGCGACATAGAGAAGGACTTTTCTGTGATGAAGAAGAGTCTTGTGATGACTGCTGGCTCAATGTTGGCCGAGGACGGGAGCAACAAGAAGGACGTTCTCTCAGATGAGATTGTCTCACTCAAGGATGGAATTGACAATGCGCAAAAGGAACTTGCACCGCTGCACGAGGAGGTTGCATCTCTCGATGGCCAAGTGTCAGATGCCAGGAGAATCAGGGATCTCGCACTCAAAAGGGAACAGGAATTCAACCGATTGAACGAGAGAGCTGTCGGGAAGAAAGAGAGAATCAGGAACCTTGACGCAAGGAATGCGGAGATCTTGACCGAGATTCTGGGATTAAGGAACAAGATAGATGAGATGGGGACGCTGGATAACGCGCACAGAGAGTATCAGGTTCTCGTCGAAAGGAAAGAGGAGTTCGAGAAAGACCTTCAGGCCTATGAGGAAAAGAGGAATCTCGAGAGAAGCTTGATAGAATCAAAGAAGAGGTTCTCGGAAATCTCAGCTGAGATTTCGACGAAGAGGGAGAACCTCCAAACCTCAGGGGACGT
>JAJRAG010000089.1 GCA_028682925.1 Methanomassiliicoccales archaeon | reverse complement strand
GGCGTTGGTTTCAGGCCTACGATCCAGAGAATTGCGACATCGATGGGGCTTTCTGGTTACGTGCAGAACAATGGATCAAGCGTCGTGATCGTGGTGGACAGAGACGCAGAGGATCTGGTGAGGAGATTGAAAGAGAACCTCCCTCCTCTGGCAAGAATCGATTCCGTGGAGATTAGTGCAACCAAGGGGAGGGTACCCAGCAAGAAGAACGAATTCAAGATAGTCAAGAGCAGGGCAGGTCAGAGAGGTGTGTCAATTCCCAACGACGTCGCACTCTGCGAGAGATGTATAGCGGAGCTTTTTGAAAACGGTAACAGGCGCCACATGTATCCATTCATCAACTGCACTGACTGTGGGGCCAGATTTACGGTGATAGGAGATCTCCCATATGATCGGATCAACACATCGATGAAAGCATTCGATATGTGCAGGGAGTGCAGGACAGAATACGAACACCCTTCCGACCGCAGATTCCATCACCAGACGATATCGTGCCCAAGGTGCGGTCCTCGCTACTACTTCTTGGACAGGGAGGGAAAGAGGATTGAAGGCGATCCGATAGGATTGTTCGCTGAACAGATGCACAGAGGCGCAATCGGAGTCGCCAAAAGCTGGGGCGGAATGCACATATGCTGCAATACCAAGACGCTTCCAAGACTGAGGCAGTGGTACAACAGAAGAGAGAAACCGTTCGCCGTCATGTTCCGTGATCTATCTGCCTTAGAGAGTTACGCGGAACCATCGGACTTCGAAAGGCGGCTTCTTTCCTCTCCGAACAGACCGGTGGTGTTGATAAGAAAAAAGGATTCCTCCATCACCGAGCTCATTTCCCCAGGCCTTGGGAGCATCGGCGCTTTTCTTCCGTACACAGCGATGCACCATATCTTGTTCCATCACTTGCCAGAGGACGCGCTGGTCATGACCTCTGCCAATGTTCCAGGTGAGCCGATGATGCTCAGGGACGAGGATGCACTCTCGCTGGACGCGGAGTGCTACCTATTACACGATAGAGAAATAATCAACCGTTGCGATGATTCAGTCTTGAGGACTTTCGACGACAAGACGTACTTCCTTAGGAAATCGAGAGGTCACATCCCCTCAAGCATAGATTTGCCGATCAACGGTGATGCTGTAGGCCTCGGGGCTCAAGAGAACATCAATGGCACTGTCGGACATGATGGGAAGTTGTTCCAAACCCAGTATATAGGGGACGGAAGTTCCGCAGGCGTAATCGAGTTCCTGGAATCTTCTCTGAAATACCAAAAGGAATTGCTGGGTGTGGATGCGGTGCAAGCGATTGGAGTCGATCTGCATCCTCGCTACTCCACTAGGAGACTCGGCCGGAAGCTCGCGAAGGAGTGGAGCTCGAATCTAATTGAGGTACAACATCACTGGGCCCACGCAGCGTCGCTAATGGTGGATGCGCATCTGAACGAGCTTGTCGCCTTGACGCTAGATGGAACTGGATATGGGGATGATGGAACATCATGGGGAGGGGAAGTGCTCCGCGCTGACTTCGATGGATTTGAGCGAGTAGGACATCTCCAGAACATCCCCTTGCTAGGCGGGGAGATGGCAGTCAAGGAACCGAGAAGGCTGATTTTCGCGATCTCCGAGCTGGTCGGATCGGAGACAGACTACTACGATGAAAAGGAAGCAGAGATACTCAGGAAGATGATCCGGAGAAGTCCGGTCACCTCGAGCTTTGGAAGAGTCCTCGACGCCCTCTCATGTTACTTCGACATCTGTTGCGCGCGAACCTATGATGGAGAGCCCGCGATGAGACTCGAAAGACATATGGGTGAAGGAAAGAGGACGTTCGAATTCGAGCTGCAGAGGGACGCTTCAATCATTCTTACGTTGCCTCTCTTCGAACAGCTCTTCAACATGAAAGACAGACCTGTTGACGCAATTCACAGCTTTGTCAAAGCCTTGCTTTCGGGATTGGTGGACATCGCAAGTGATGAAGCGGAAGATAGCGGCATCGAAACGATTGGACTGACAGGAGGCGTCTCATACAATTACACGGTGTCCAAGATAGTAAGGCAACTTGTGATGGAGAAAGGATTCGAGTTCGTTTGTCATGACACCATACCGAACGGAGACGGGGGAATATCGACCGGACAATGTGCGATCGCACTCAGTTCTGAAGTCCGCTGAGGGACACCAGCACTCCTCGCATCTCTTTTAGTCTCCGAATGCCATTAGGCAGACATGTGCGTCTTGGCAGACCACGAGATTCTCGACCAGATCAAATCCGGGGAATTGGAGATATCCGATTTCTCGATGGAATCACTGACCCCTAACGGTTATGACCTGAGGATCTCCCAGATATCGATTCCGAGCCCAAGAGATTCATGGAACGAAGGAGTGGCAAAGATCCCGCCGCAGAAGATGTTCTTTGTTTCGACTCTCGAGCGAGTGAGGCTGCCGGACCAGATTGCGGCCCAACTTTGGACGAGGACCACCTGGATCAGAAAAGGCATCATCGTCGGTCTGGGAAAGGTCGATGCCGGTTTTCACGGATCGCTTACCTTTACCGCCTTCAACGCGTCCGACACAAGCGTGGAGATACCGATAGGCGCCCGCTTCGTCCAGATAGTCTTCGAGAGGATGAGCAGCCCCGCATCGCTGACATATGAGAAGAGAAGTGGACATTATCAGGGACAAAGCGGCATAACCCTAGATCCCGTTGACAAGAATGATGTCGGCAGAGAAGACGCTCGATGATGGAGAGTAGGTCTTCAGCTCCTCGATCCGAGTCATCTCGACCTTCTTCCCAACCTCCTGCGCCCGAGCTGTCACCACTCCCACCGTGTCGTGATATGATAACCTCTCGGACACGAAGTAGAAATGAATCGTGCCTCCGATACTCAATTGCCGTAAGGCATCTGGGATGAACTCCAGAGCAGAATGAGGGAGATTCATGATGATTCTATCAGAAG
>JAJRAG010000088.1 GCA_028682925.1 Methanomassiliicoccales archaeon | reverse complement strand
CCCGGCTAGTCGATCTGGGGAAACTCTCTTCGGGCACTCCGCTCCTACTGAACAGATCTGTCACTGAAAACGATCTGGTCATAGTAGAGAGTAACGTCGAGCCTCATTTCTTCGCTGGATTCACAGGTGGCAGTAAAGTGATCCTACCTGGAGTAGCAGGAACTGAGACGATTCTTCGGAATCATTGCTGGAAGAACATCGATGACTCAACTTCTCGGTATGGGATTATACAGAATCCTATCAGGGCGGACGCTAACGAAGCATTGCGGCACGTGAATAGGGCCTTTGCACTTAATGTCGTCCTTGACGACCAGAAGAGAATCGTGCGCGCGACGGCAGGAGATCCGGTATCATCATTCAATGATGTGGCTGAATCAGTAAGACTGCATTCGAGCGTGCAAGTCAAGGATCCACCTGACCTGGTGATAACTACAAACGGGGGATATCCGTTGGATAGAAACGTGTACCAGTGCGTGAAAGGTCTCGCGGTTCCAGAAGGAATCCTGCACGAGCATTCAAGGATCATTATGGCCGGCGAGTGTGCCGACGGAGTGGGCCACCAAGACTTCCTGAAGCTACTGGCAAGCGGCACACCAGAGTTAGTCTATGACAAGCTAAGGAAGGGCGAAGCTCCGATCCGTGACCAGTGGGAGGTTCAGGTTCTTTGCCGCATACTACGCAGGACTACGGTGTGTTTCATTACGAGACCCGAACTGGCCTCCGAGATCAGGTCAATGCATATGGGCTACGCGCAAACGATTGAGCAGGCGCTGGATTCTGCCCACCTAACTAGTGGCGAAAGGGTCTTGGTTCTTCCGCAGGGACCAATGACCCTGCCGACTTGGATAAGGTCACAGCACAAGAGCGGATAAGATGGAGTTTTGTCTGAGCTGTGGCCACTCACAAGTAATACCCGACCCGTGTTTGGTCTCTGCAAGAAGAGGGTGGCTAGTCACTGAGACTTCTCCACCACACACTACTTCCGTCTGTCTTTGGGATGTTTGGAATTGTATGGCTGAAGACAAAGAATGGGCCGAAGGTTCAACGTGTATTCATACCGAACGAAAAGACCCGTGCGAAAAAGCTCATTCACGCAGAGTTTGTCGACTCCAATCCCAAGTCATGCGATGATATCTTGGAGCTCGGAGAACGAATCCAAAGGTTCCTCAAAGGCGAACCTATCAAGTTTGAACTCGACATCGTGAGCCTCGAAATCTGTTCTACATTTCAAAGGAGAGTCCTCTCAGCGGAATACGAGATACCCAGAGGATGGATCAGCACCTACGGAGGGATATCAAAGAATCTTGGAATTCCAAACGGAGCACGTGCAGTGGGCAGATCCCTTTCCCGGAACCCTTTTCCTATAATCATTCCCTGTCACCGAGCAATCAGATCCAACGGTGAACTTGGGGGATTTCAGGGAGGGCTGAAAATGAAAAGGGCCCTGCTTGGAAATGAAGGCGTAGTTATTTCCGATGAGGGAAAGGTTCTCAACGCCAAGATCTACCACTGAAATCATCACAAATCCTGAGCGTGCGCAATGAGTGAAACGAACACGCCCGTGAGCTTTACGCTCCAAGGCTCAGCTCCATCGGCTAGGGTGGGAGGCACAAGATCTCAAGGACACAACCGACGAGTTTCTCTGTGTCCATGTAGGCCCATCCGTAACGCGGGTCGTCGGAGATGCTCTTGTCAACTTGGAGCGCGTCGATGCCAAGCTTCTTCCACTTCGCCAGCTCCTCGTCGATAGGCGGCGGACAACGGTAGGCCAAGTGATGAAGCCCTTCACCCCTTTCCTTGAGGAACTCTGTCAAGGCAGAGTTGCCCTCAACAGGTTCCACGAGTTCTAAGGTTATTGGACCGATCTTTGCGTTCGCGAATTTCAACTTGTATCCCTGAGGTTTCCCATGGACCGTCCCCTTTGATGTTGGCGTCTCGTAGGGCGTTACTGCTAAGGGGCCGATGCCGAAAGCCTCAGCAAAGTTTTGCGCGGCCTTCTCTACGTCTCTAACTAACAGGCAAATGTGGTGGAAGTCTTGCAGCATTACCATGTCCTTTGGAATCGTCTTTCCGTCACTCATGCTCATTGAAATCGCAAGAGATGTTCTCTCCTACTACGCCGATAAGCCTTCCTCGTGCTCGGAGGAATGTTTGGGCTTAGCTTAGGCACGCCTTCACAGTTTGCGGCTCCATGAAATTGGCTGGCAACGGCAGACACATTTGATCTTCTTGGCGGTTCGGCTTGACGCATCGATGTGAATGGCTTTCAAAGACGCCTATCAAAGTCGGACCTCTGAATTGCTACGTAGCGAGTGCCAGAGTGCGTATGAGTTTTACAGGTTTGTGCATGTTTGAGATGGTTTGAGAGAGGGAGGAGGACAGGCTTTTTTCGTCGTCGGGTCACTTGGTGCGCACAAGGCGAAGTGGAGGGCGGGCTGGGATTCTTTCTGGAGGACAGGCATGAGGCATGAGCACCCAGCTACCACGGTAGCAAAACCGCGCCGACAATGAGTGACAAAACCCCGTTATCAGACGAAGAGTCGAACTCTACATAGACTACAGAAGTCATCGCCCAAAACCTTCCCTAAACTATTTGTTATAGTTCACTGGTTTGGCCCGCTTCGTGTCGTCACGGTGCAGTATCGCTGGGTTGTCCTTTCAGTAACGACGGTCGGCGTTTTCATGACCGGTCTCGACACGCGCATAGTTTTGATTGGGCTCCCAACGATCGCAGAATCGCTCCGCTCGGACTTCGAGACGCTACTATGGGTGACTCAGGGGTATCAGATCGCAATTACTATCGGCCTGCTATTCTTGGGACGATTTAGTGACATATACGGTCGTGTGAAGATCTACAATCTCGGCTTTGCGATCTTCACGTTGGGGTCGGGGTTGTGCGTTATTTCGCAAACAGGACAGCATCTTGTAATCTTCCGAATCATCCAGGGAGT
>JAJRAG010000087.1 GCA_028682925.1 Methanomassiliicoccales archaeon | reverse complement strand
GCAGAGAGGTCGGCCTCGCCCTGCTGATAGGAATGCTTACGGATAGCGGTCATCTCAACTACGCGACCCCAACTTTGCTTCGCAGCTTTGCAGAGATACTTGAGAAGACAGGGCTGAACATAGACGAGGTCATGGACCTCATTGAAATTGAACCAGATGTCTCCGAGCGCATATCTCAGCTCAAAGGGGCACAGAGACTTAAGTTCGAAAGGATCGACGAATTCATTGTCGCGATCTCACATGGCAGTGCGTTCGAAAGCTCCGTATGTAAATCTCTCATAGGGTTGGGGGCGGACGTGGCCTTCGTTGGCTCGCAGAGGGATGAGAGCTTCAGGGTTAGTGCCAGGGCCAGACCTGAGGTGGTCCGTATGGGACTCCACCTTGGGAAACTGCTGGGAGATGTTGGAACGGAGACCTCGAACGATGGTGGAGGTCATGGCGGAGCAGCTGGTCTCGTCGGCGTCGGCGATGTCGAAGCGATATTGAACATATGCTCGCAGCGATCGATAGATTTCATAAGAAATCACAACAAGACAGATGGCCACCAGATAATCTGATTATCAGGCTGTCTGCAAAGGACAGGAGACTAGGAAAGAATTCTCCTCATCTCATCAAATCTGCTCGGGTTGCGCTCAAAGTACTCCCTAGTTGGCTGAAGTATGTCCGCAAGCGATTCCGAAGCTCCATTCTTGAGGTCCATCGGGTGCAGAGCGCCGGCGGAGTACGTGGATTCTAGGTCCGCATAGCTGCCGAATTCCACGGAACCACCGAATTTCTCGGGCCTGTCAATTCGAACGGACTCCTGCCTGTCGAAGATGATGAACCGATAGAGCGCGAGAACTGGATTTCCCTCGACCGTCGGTGGGCAGAAGGCCTTGTGGATCTTCCGCTTAATGTCTTCAGGCGAATCGTGTATGAGTATTCCGCTATCCGGATCGCTCTTCGACATCTTTGTCGAGACCGGATCCATTCTGTCTATTCCTTTCAGACCTGGAAGAAGCGGAGTATGCAGTGCGACCGGCTTCTTCCAACCGAGTTTCTCCGCGGCTTCCCGCGCGAGCATGTGAGCTCTTCGCTGATCCAGACCGGCATATGCCACATCGAGGTCAAGCTCGAATATGTCAGCGGCCTGCATCAATGGATACAGGATCTTAGAGGAATCCATCTCGGCCTCCTCCTCCTGTCTGCCCATTATTGTCAGCGCTCTCTTCGCACGCGTCAATGTCGTCGCCTTCCCAATCTTGATTACCTTCTCCCAGTATTCGATGTTGTCCATTATCTCCGAAGCATATCTGAAGGACACCTTTTCACGCGGCACTCCGAGAGCTTCGAAGCAATCCTCCATATACCTCGCACACGTACGAATGCGATCGATATCTCCTTCGAGCTTGTCGTTGATATACGCGTGCCAGTCGGCGAAAAAGACAGTGAACTTGAATCCGGCTTCCACGAAATCCTTGATCTTCTCGGTGCAAATCATCCAGCCAATATGTACTAGACCGGACGGTTCGAAACCTATGTATCCCTTGGGGGAAGACTCGGAGGCGATCAACGCACCAAGCTCTTCAGTAGTCACGATCTCCTCTGTGTTCCTGATCAACAGATCCAATTTCCTCTCGCTGTCCATACCACTCAAGGCAAAATCTCCAGACGGTTATAAAACACTTCGCAATTGGTCGAGCGACGAATGTTCGATATGGTTGATCAATGAGTAGAGGAATCGAAGAATCAGAAAAATAGGCGGTTTGTGAGCGGGACCGCTCGCCCATCCATCCTAGCCTAACCACCCGCCGTCACTGGGAACAGAGACACGACATCACCATCCTTCAGCTCGGTCTCAAGGCCGTTGATGTGCCTGATGTTCCGACCATTGACCAATATGTACAAAAGCTCCGACAACTGGTCCCCCTTTGGATAGAGTATCTTGTGGAGTCTATCTCCTACCTTCCTGACCAAGGTATCCAGAAGATACTTCACAGTGTCGCCGGCGACGTCAACCTTCAACTCGGTCGCCCCGATTGTGGTGCCGATGTGTCCGAACGTTCTCAAAGTCACGATCGTCATACCCTGTCCCTTCAAATCTAGTTCAGGACAAGCACTTAAAGCTTCTTCGCTGCATCCTCGGCTGCAATATTCACAATATCCATTACCATAGAGGTCGGTGGACAGTACGCGTTTTCGAAGGCGGTGACAAACTCTTCAACAGTCGTACCCTTGATGATGGCTGCAGTGACCCAGTTCACACGGCCGGTGACTTCCTCGCCACCGACGATCTGAGAACCAAGAATCTTGTGGCTGTCCTTGTCCACCAACATCTTCACCGTAATCTTCTTTCCACCAGGATAGTATCTCGCCCTTGTCAATCCGCTTGCTTTCCCTTCGACGTAGTTGAGACCGTAATAATCAGCCAGTCCTCTGGATAATCCTGTACCGCCAGCCTCAATCTCACCGATCCTACTAATGAACGCGCTCGCAACGCCAGGATAGTATGCATACCCACCCGCGGCGTTTATTCCAGCGACCCGCCCCTGCCTCAACGCGCTAGATCCAAGTTGACTCATGGTCGGCCCGGGTACGACCGAACTCTCGCACATTATGACGTCTCCAGCCAGGTACACGTCCTTCACGAGCCTCCCCTTCTTGTAGGGTTGCAGGGTCGGACTTGTTCTCACCGCTCCGAGGGGTCCCACGTCCAAACCCATCTGGTTTGGAATATCTAGGTTCGCTCTCACACCAGTAGACATGATAACGAAATCGCATGCGTACTCTACGTTGCCCGCGACGACCTTCTCGACCTTGCCATCCCCTTTTATCGCTCCGATCGGGACGTTCAGAATGAACTTGATTCCCAGCGTCTCGCAATACTCTTGCACCATGGCGGCCATGTCAGAGTCGAATATGCGTGGGATGACCTGAGGAAACATTTCAATAACGGTAACACTCAACCCAGCATGTTTCAGCCCGACTGCCATTTCCAGCCCAATCACTCCCGCCCCGGCAACAACGACTGACTTCGCACCCTTCATCGCTTTCTGTATTGCCTTGCCGTCATTGACTGTCCTGACCGTGAACACGCCTGGAAGCTTCGATCCTTCCACTGGCGGAACGAAGACCGTACCTCCAGTGGCAACGACTAGCGAATCGTACTGATGGGTCTTGCCATCTGCAACTGTCACTACCTTCTTATCCATATCCACAGCGGTCACCTTTGTCTTCGTAAGGACCGAGATATTCCGTTCCTTCTGATAGAATTCAGGAGTGTGCATCACGATACTCTCAAAGCTCTTTATCTTGCCTTCAAGGACAAATGGTATCGCACACGGAGAATACGCGACGTGCTCGTCCTCCGTGAATACGGTTACTTCAGCTTCCTTGTTCTTCTCTCTTGCAGTCGAAGCGGCATGCATTCCCGCGGCGCCGCTACCTATGACAATTACTTTCCTTCCCACAGGTAACACCCTCTTGCGGGGTGATGCCCTATCTACATATTAAATTATTCGCAGTTTGACCCAGTCTGGATGAATGGAATGGACTAGCATGGATCCCGCTGACCATCAATACCTTTCTGGTCCAACTACGCTGATAGAATTCACTATCATAGTCTAGATTAAATCGACAGCAAACATTCAAAAGGCTCAGTCTAGTTTCATTGTTTGAAGATGTGAATGTCCTTCGATAGCACAGCATCACCGGTGTCCGTGTGGAAAGAGGAAGACGTAATCGAGAAGGCAAGAGTCAGGGCCTTTGTTGTCATTCTCAGAACGATCGGATGCTGGTGGTCCCGAGAACGTGGCTGTACGATGTGCGGCTACAATACTGCTAGCGAGCAACGGGTTGGTTTGGAGGACCTAAGAGCCCAATTGAATAAGGCGTTGGCCTCCTACAAAGATGAGGATCTGGTGAAGATATACAATTCGGGCAGCTTCCTCGATAGACGAGAGATACCGGTCGAGTTCATAGATGATGTTTTGAACGCTTTCCCAGGCGCCCGTAGAATCCTCTTCGAGACTCGCCCTGAGTTCGTGACCGAGAAGGCACTAGACCAATTCCAAGCAGACAGGATTTCCGTGGCAATCGGCCTAGAGAGCTCCAATGACGCTGTGTTAGATAACTGTATAAGGAAGGGTTTCTCGGTGGGAGAGTATGCAAGAGCTGCTGAGATGCTTGTAGAAAGGGGCATCCCACTTAGAACATACTTGCTGATGAAACCTCCCTTCTTGACCGAGCGTCAGAGTATCGAAGATGTGAAGCGGTCCGTCTTGTTTGCATCTCGATTCTCGGAGAGCGTGTCAATAAACCCAGTGAATGTGCAGAAGAACACACTGGTTGAGGGGCTGTGGCGAAGAGGCGATTATAGGCCACCTTGGCTCTGGTCGCTGGTTGAGGTGCTGAAGACGACGGGGAAGTACAACGAAACGAGGGTCTTTTCCTCGCCCAGTGGAGGAGGAACCCCGAGAGGGACGCACAATTGCGGGAAATGCGACAGAAAGGTACTTGAAGATATCCAGCGGTTCACTTTCTCACAGGATCCATCAGAGTTCGGTCAGAGCCGCTGCGAATGCATGATAGAGTGGAGAACCTTGACCGAAACACAAGACGTCATGAGCACGTCCGTAGACGTGCCCAGATACCTCAGCGGTGCACATGATCTGGAATGAAGGTCCCCAATAGACCGATCGTCGAGAGAGGAAATCGGGGGTAGCGAGATTGGAATACGAAATCAAGAAAGGACACTATTCAGAAATCGAAGGAGAAGGTCTGAAGAACATTTTGAGCGAGGTATTCGGTGAAGTGGCACGTGAAGGGGATTTGTTCGCCTCCTCGTACGGAGCTTTGACCCGCATCGAGTCGAAGGTATTGGATAAGACCACTCTTCTCGTCAAGACGCAGACCGACCCGGGCGTACCTGGCGAGGTGGCCTCGGAGACGATTAGAAGATTCAACTTCTTTCTCGAGAGAGCCACAGGTTTCACCTCAAAGCAACGGAGGGACCGTTTGCAGAAGAAAGCCAAGGAAGGAAAGCTCTGAGATACTATCCCGTTTAGAATGGTGGCAGAAGCCCGGGAAAGAGGGTCCATTTCCACGGATCTAGGAAGCCAATCGTGATCCGCCTCGCTACCACTTACCGCATAGCTTAAATATGATTATCATTATGCAAGAAGTCGCTGAACGCACTGAGGACGTTCGACCAGACGTCTTGGGCAATGCATCGAGCACCCCAGTTTCCCTCCTTTACGCGGTTTTGGCAGGGAAAGCGGCGTCACGGTCGAGAGTGAGAACCTCAACGGCAGTCAGAATCGAACGTTAGCGGAAGAGAGTGGATTCTCTCACCTCCAGAAAGAGGGAGAATCATGTCGAACAAACGACGTCCAAGGAAGGGTTCAAAGGCGTTTTCGCCTAGAAAGAGAGCGCAGCGACCGTTCCCGCGTCTCGACGCCTGGCCTGAGATAGATGATGGGCCTAGGGTTCAGGGGTTCGCGGGTTACAAGGCGGGTATGACACACGCCTTCTTGGTTGACTACCGTCCCACGAGCAACACCTCCGGCCAAGAGGTCCAGATTCCGGTGACGGTGTTGGAAGTGCCGCCGATGAAGGTCGCGGCGGTCAGATTGTACGAGAACACGCGCTACGGCCTTCGAACAGTCGGTGAGGTATGGTCGAACGGTGTCGACGAAACTCTGGCCCGACTGCTCCCGATCCCAAAGAATTACGATTCTGACAAAGCCTGGGATAAACTCAATGGCACGGATGTCGAGGATGTCAGGCTCCTCGCCTACACTCAGCCAGTATTGGTCAAGGGAGTGCCAAAGAAGATGCCGGAGATGATGGAGCTGCGAATCGGGGGAGGCACGATCGCAGGAAGGATTGATTACGCCAGGTCGTTGCTTGGCAAGGAAATCAAGATTACAGATTTCATAAAGGAAGGTTTGATGATAGATATTGCAGCGGTCACCAAAGGAAAGGGATTCCAAGGTGCTGTCAAGAGATGGGGAGTCAAACTGTTGTCCCACAAGAACAGCAAACACAGCAGGATGATAGGTACGTTGGGCCCCAAAAGACCGGGATATGTCAGACCTACCGTACCTCAATCGGGTCAGCAAGGTTACCACCAAAGAACCGAATTCAACAAAAGGGTCCTCAAGATTGGAGAAAATGGAAGCGAAGTGACGCCGAAGGGTGGATTCCTGCACTATGGTGAAGTGTCCAATCCCTACATGCTGATCCATGGATCCATTCCAGGTCCCGCAAAGCGTTTGATAAGACTGAGGGACCCGATAAGG
>JAJRAG010000086.1 GCA_028682925.1 Methanomassiliicoccales archaeon | reverse complement strand
TGGTACTCGAGGAGACTTCCTACCGACCAAGGGGATATCTTCAACGTTCCATATGCAGGCAGAAGACGTCCACACACGCTGCCGCCGATCCGAAGAGGGGCGTAGGGCCGAACCTGTACCCTCGTTTCTACCGGCGAGAGGTGCTGCAGAAGGCCTACCAGGGTCTGGATGAAGCGGCAATGGCGCGGGTTTTTGCTTACGATGATGCTTTACTATTCCGCCGGACCTACGAGGTATCAAAACGTTTGGTCATCCTGCACAAAGGTGTCATGCACATAGAGGAAGGAGACTGGTACCAGCTGATGCGACATTCTCTCAAGACGGGCATGAGCGCTCGCTCCCTGGACATATCGAGACTGCAGGGCGACATCGGTAGGGAAGAAAGTCAATGGGTGAAGATGCAGCGCGCCATCAAAGGTCGCTATTTCCTCATGTCCCTAGTGAAGGAGCTCTTCTTCCGATTCGGCTATAGGAAAATGCGCTAAGTGCTTTCACGAATGGATCTTATGAAACCTTCATAGAAGCGAAGGTATTCATCTGCGATCACCTGCCAGGAAGCGATCTTGTGACTGAAAGGACCGACCTGCCGTACCAGAGTCCCATCGAGCACCCCTATGATGGTCTCTCCCACCTTCCCTGGATCTGGTGGGAAGTCTATCCCGACACAACCAGGCTCGTCCAAGAACTCCACCAGCGCCTCCTTTTTTGCCACGATGGCCGGGGTACCGCAGGATAATGCTTCGGCGACCACCAGACCGTACGCTTCAGCCGCGGAAAGAAGGATCAGCGCACCGGCCTCGCGATATTCACGACCGAGCTGATCCTCCCCTACCTCACCAAGCCAGGCCACCTGATCATCGACCCCGAGCCCCTTGGCCAAACCTCGCAGTTCTTGATCGTACGGACCGGATCCTATTACCCGAAGACCAACGACTCTGCCGCGGAGCTTCAGCCACTGTATTGCGAGCAGGACATTATCGACGCCCTTGTACTTCATCAGACGGCCCACGTAAAGGACGGTGTTCCGACTCCTCTCCACTGGCACATCAGCGAACGACTTGACACCGCTCGGGATCACATTCGTTTTGTCTTCCAGTCCTCTGAAGTCACGCATCAGCATGTTCATTTCGAAGTCGGAAACACATGTGATAGCCATGCTCCACTGCAGCACCTTCCTCCCGAGAATGTGATAGGCGCGAAAGAGTGCGTTTCGGATAGGGGTGTGGCCCTTACCGTGGTAGTGCGCCGAGAAGAAATATGGAATCCCACGAGTATGGCATAGGTAGGCGGTCTGAGCCGAGAGCAGGATGTGGTATGAGTGGATGTGGATCACGTCGTATCGCCCAGACCAGAGCTCCTTCTTCAGATACTTCCATATAGGGCGATTCAGACCGCCAAGCAGCCTACTGTCCAACGGAAAGCGTAGAACCTCGACGCCGTTGACTGTCTCCCGCCCTGAAAGCTCTTTGTCCATCGCGACGACTGTGCATTCATGACCCCTGCGTACGAAGTTCTCACAGAGTTCCTTGACGGTCGTCTCGACGCCACCGGTTCTTGGATGATAGAACTTCGTCACAACGAGAATCTTCAAGCTCTCCACCACGTAGTCGATTTCACGACAGTACATCGTTGGCGGATATTTCTCGTTTTGCACCGGCCAACAGTGTCGACTTGACTGAGGTTTGACAACTATCATCAAGACGTCATTGTTGAGCGTCCGTCCATGCTGAGCAAACCAGAGCGCAGGTTTTTAAACAAGGACCTCCAATTGAAGAAAGATGACGCTGAAGCAGTTCGAGGTATACGTGCAGAACCGTCCTGGCGAGGTAGCTCGGATAGCCGAGGTTCTCGCCAAGAACGCAGTGAACATACGCGGGATATCGATCGACATGGCGCCGAGCAGACCGATAATCCGAGTCATCACGGATGACGAGAACAGCGCAAGGAGCGCCCTGAAGAGCGCTGGTCTAGAGTTCGCCGAGAGAGAAGTGTTGGTGGTTTCCCTCTCGGATAGACCTGGCGAACTTGCCAAAGTCACGAAGAAACTTGCCAGAGCAGGTATCAACATAGAATCGCTGTTCATACTAGGATCGAGGACACAGACGGAAGAAGTCGCGTTCGGAGTGGATAAACTGGAAAAGGCGCAGGAACTGCTTTCGAAGTACACTTCCTAGGCGCCTTCGAGATGCTCTTCAGAGCGGGATTCGTTGTTTCCGTTCAGCGATATCACGATTATCGCGATGATTATCAACGCTCCTCCGATCGCCGTGACGATCGTGGGCGTCTCTCCAAGCACAATGAAGGCGAACAGCATGGCGAACACGATCTCGAGCAGCAGAATGACAGAGGCTATGGTCGCGCTGATTGCCTTGAGTCCAGTGTTGTAGAGAAGGAAAGCAAGACCGGTACAGAACACACCAGTGTAGAGAACGCTCAGCCAACCTATGTTGTCCACGACGTAGCTCCCCGCGAACAGGAAGGTCATGGGCAAAAGGAAGAGCGTGGTCTCCAAGATCACGACACCCGTCACCATGAGCACGTCCGATTCTTTCACCAAGACCTTTTTCTGATAGACGACATAGAACGCCCAGAGGACTCCACCGAAGAACACCATCGCGTTCCCGACGAAACTTCCGCTGACGACCGAAGAGAGGTCTCCGTTCGTTGTGATGATGACCACTCCAATCATCCCCAGTAGCAATCCGGTCACGATCCTGTTGGTGATCTTCTCAGCGAGAATTACTACCGCAAGCAGGGCGATGAAGACGACGTCGATATCGACTAGCAACACCGCATTTGTCGCCGACGTCATCGTCATTCCGAAATGCTGGAATTCAAGCGCGACAGCGTTGATCAAGGAAATGCCCCAGAGGAGCTTGTTCTTGAACAGTCGGGTGTCAAACCTCTTCAATAGCAAGAGAACGGCAAGAAGAACGATGGAACCGAAGAGGAATCTCATGATGGAGAAAAGGAATGGGTCGACGTGCTCCACCCCGATTTTGACTGAGATGAACGAGGTGCCCCAGATGAAGCTAGCAAGGACTAGAAAGACCTCGTATCTGACCAATTCCTTCTTCATGCTCTCGGCAATTCGCCTTCGATTATTTAATCGGAACGGATGAGGGGAGGAAAGTGACCAGATCATCCGACCGATTCGTCTTCAAGAACGGTCGGTCCCTCGAGCACTGCCCCATCCCCTATGACACAGTCCGTGAGCGAGACTCCGCGACCGACCTTACACCTTTCCCCCATAAGGCTGCCTGTGACGCTGCAGTCGTCCTCGAGGACGCAGTTCTCCATCAACAGCGAACCGGATACCTCGACCCCTTTTCCGATCGCGGTCCCCTTTCCAATAATGGACGACGCCAATTTCGTACGTTCACCTATGACCACAGCTTCGCCAATGTATAGAGGTCCCTCCAAAGTCGCGCCCTTGGCCGAGAAGGCGGTCGCGCAAATCCTGCCAGAGATGGTCACACCTTCAGCTCTGACCGCTCCTCCCTTCATCGCAGCCATGCTCAGGTTCGCTTCCAAGAGGTCCGATGGCCTCCCGATGTCCTTCCAATAGCCAGCCAGCCTCGAACCGAAGAGAGGTTCTCCGTTGCTCAGGAGCGATGGGAAGACGTTCCTCGAGAAATCGTATTTCTCCAATTCCGGTATGTAGTCTAGCACCTGGCTCTGAAGCACGTATATGCCAGCATTTATGAGGTTCGAGAAGACCTCGTTTGGCTCTGGTTTCTCTTTGAATCTTACGATTCTCTGATCGTCATCAAGACCGACGATGCCGAACTCCTGAGGTCTATCGACCTCCGTCAAAGCTATCGTGGCGACTGCACCTTTGCTCATGTGAAAGCTTATGAGTTGACCAACATCCACCTCTGCCAGAACGTCACCGCTCGCAACAACGAAGGTGCCCTCAAGTCCGTCCTCAAGAAGCTTGACGGCTCC
>JAJRAG010000085.1 GCA_028682925.1 Methanomassiliicoccales archaeon | reverse complement strand
GGTTTAGACCGTCGTGAGACAGGTTTGTTGCTTTTTGGTGGAAGTGCATTGGTGCCTGACGAGAAGAACCCTTTAGTACGAGAGGAACGGGGGTTCGCGGCCTCTAGTTAACCAGTTGTCCGGCAGGGCATGCTGGGCAGCCACGCCGTAATGGATAAGAGCTGAAAGCATCTAAGCTCGAAACCACCTTGAAAAAGAGGCACCTTAAAACACTCGTAAATGACGAGATTGATAGAACCGGGATGTAAGTATCGAGGTTCGCCGAGATATTCAGTCCGCGGTTACTAACGTTTATGGCCGCACAGTACTTTCGACATAACAATGCGGTTGGCTTCGGCTTAACCGTCATACGTGGCTGCGTATGGTCTCCTTCCAATATTCCATTTTCTTCATCGTTAGACTCGCCTTGGTGAAAACTCTATACCTAGCACGATAAGCCGAGGCGGTCCCGCTACACTTTAACATCCTTAGGCACGAATCTTCTGAGACGCTGTACAGCTTCGAGTTTGTCGCTTTTGCCGAGCTTCGCTTCTTCAACTCCTTCCTTCAACACCTGGATCGATTTGTCCATCGCCTTTCTGTCCACCGGGTACGGCACCCCGTCCTTTCCTCCGACAGTGAACGAGAATTTCACGGGATCTCGCCAGCTCGGTTCTATACCATAAATCAACTCACCGATTAACGCCAGTGCTCTCACCGTTGACGAACCTACACCACGCAACGAGATCAACTGCTCGTAGTCAATCGGATGGAACTCGTACACTGTTCTGAGCCCGTTCCAGTTAATCGATCTGGGCATCGAAAGGCGAACGACCTTCTCCCCGTTCCATTCTGACAGTGTACTCTGACCTCCAGCTGCCGTGGTCACTTGCCGCTGGAGCCTATCGACACCGTCGTTTACCAGGTCGACTGAGACCGCTCTCGACTTCTCGCTCTTCCGCGAAGTCATATCGAGGACTCCAGATACCTTCGTTCCAAGGATCGCGGCATGGGGCTCCTCGACGAAGCTGTGGACTTCTTTAGAGTGCCAGTGATACCTACGGGCGAAGCCAGTCTCATCGTTCATCCCTTGTTGTATGACGGTCCAGTTACCTTTCGAATCGAACACGAATGAGTGATGGTAGAGCTTATGCCCGTCCTGCAGCGCCGCGCTATCGACCTTCGCGCTCATCTTGCTTGCATATACCAGCCTGTCCTGAACATCGGTGGAGGGGATGTGTTCACTAGACCACGATTCTATATCCGCTGGCGCACCTCTGGAGGCCTTGCCCTTCCCGCCTGCGACGCCAAGTATGTCACTATCATTGAGTGCCTGTCTAAGGGCCCCGCACGTGACCGTTGTTGTACCGGAGCTGTGCCAATCGAATCCAAGAACGCATGAGAATGCCTGGAACCAGAATGGATCGGATAGTCTTCGGAGGAACTCCTCGGTCCCATACTCAATCACAATGACATCTGAGATCGCGACCGCTAGCTTCACCATCCTGGTGAACAACCATCTGGGGGCATTTCCGCCATGAAGCGGCAGGTCTGCGAATCCGGTCCTCGGCACATCCGAAAACACGATATAGACTCTGATGAATCTTTCTCAGAGGTAAGCGCAAACCCCAATCTTTGGCGATCAAGGCATGTAGAGAATCGTCGTCGTGGTCGGGAGCATCCTGAGAAGCTCATGCAAGTGAGGATAAAAAAGTCTGACCATATCGGACGATTCTGGTTCTCTCCCGATCAGGCGCGATACGACCTTCACTTCGAGCTTGCCCATCACTTTCCATGCACCCCCGGGATAGGAGGTATCGGTCATGATGATGATCGGAATCCTAAGGCCAGTCTGCTCGAATTCATCTAAGTGCGAAGACAGCAGTTCAAGTTCTTTGTGAGAGACATTATAGGTCGTGCCGTTTTTCCCGATGTATGTTGGGTCCTTCTCTTTTGACAATTCAGAGAGGCGTTTCCTGGTGGAAGGAATGTGCCTGTTCATGTGCGTAATCATCTTCTCCAGAGCTCCGTTGCTGAACGTAGAGACCACCTAGATCGATGTCAGACTTCGATACATACAGGTAAGGGACCGATTATCGTGAACATACTGTGGACACACATTCTACAGGTTTCGCAATGAGATAGGCTTTGCCTTGGAAATAGTGCCTACCAATGAACTCAATGATATGAGGAATTCCATGTCTTGGGGGAACCCTGTCGGTCCCAAAGCGAGACCAATCTATAATTGCATGTGCCTTCATTACCAGGTGTAGCTGTAGAGTGGTTGAATAAGATGCTCGAGGTGACGTGGCAATGGCAGAAGGGAAAGAATTCGATCTGAAGGAGATGCTGGAGACTCACCCTTGCTACACCGAGAAGGCGCACACAAATTGCGCGAGGATGCATCTGCCAGTCGCCCCGAAATGTAACATACAGTGCAACTACTGCAATCGGCGATTCGATTGTCTTAATGAGAGTAGGCCAGGTGTCACCAGCGAGATACTCTCCCCAGAACAGGCGATCGAGAAGATCCGGTACGTGAAAGAGCGCATTCCCAAATTGACCGTGATAGGCATCGCTGGCCCTGGAGACCCGCTCGCGAATGAAGAGACCTTCCGCACATTGGAGCTCGTGAAGAAGGAGTTCCCTGAGATGACGCTCTGTCTTAGCACCAACGGATTGCTATTGCCAGTGAATGTCGATCGTCTGAGATCCTTGGGGGTGAGGTTCATCACCGTCACGGTCAACGCCATTGACCCTGAGATTGGTGCGAAGATGTACGATTTCGTGACATACAAGGGCAGAGTCCTTAGAGGGGTCGAGGCAGCGAAGCAGTTGATCGACAACCAGATGCTCGGGATCAAAATGGCCTCGAAGGCAGGCATGCTCGTCAAAGTGAACATTGTCATGGTCCCAGAGATCAACGCGAATCACATTCCGGCAGTCACCAAGAAGGTGAAACAGCTAGGTGCTTACATTGTCAACATAATTCCTTTGATTCCCGTACCTGGTACGAAATTCGCAAACTTGAGGGCCCCGACCCCGAAAGAGCGGAAGACACTTCAAGACATGTGCGAGAACGATGTAAGGCAGATGAGGCATTGTCGGTTCTGTAGGGCGGACGCGATTGGCCTTCTTGGCGATGACAGGTCTGCGGAGTTCGCGCACGTGACCTGCAGCCTAGCCCAGCCTTCCAGGAAAGCATTCGCCGGTGTGGAGATGGAAGGAAGATCGAAATACAAGTTCGCCGTCGCGTCATCCGATAGCAAGAACGTCGACCTGCATTTCGGCCACGCTGAGAGCTTCTTGACCTTCGTGGTCGAGGGGAAGAGAATCACACAAGGGGATAGAATCGTCATCCAGGCGGACATGGATATCCCGATGTTCGGGATGGCGCACGGAAACAAACTGGAGAAGGCCGCGGACGCTCTGAGAGGTTTCGATGGTGTGATTGCGACCAAGTTCGGAGAACCGGCCATTCAGGAATTGGAGAGTCGAGGCGTCGCGGCTGTGCGAGACTCTGGGGAGATAAGGCGAGCGCTTAGAAGAGCTGTTGACAGCATCTTCAAGGAGAGAGCGGATACGTTCAACGAATGAGGTGGTGCAATCTGAGGGGATCAGACCTTCTGGTGAAGTGCCTGGAGCAAGAGGGCGTCGGGCGCGTCTTCGGAATTCCAGGCGAGGAGAATCTCGATCTGATGGACAGTCTGATAGACTCTAATGTAGAGTTTGTGTTGACCAAACACGAGGAGTCTGCGGCCTTCATGGCAGAGATATCTGCAAGGTTGACGCGGAAACCTGGCGTTTGTCTTTCAACGCTTGGTCCCGGAGCGACCAACCTCATGACAGGAATCGCGGATGCCTTTCTGTGTTATACGCCAGTCGTCGCCCTGACCGGACAGACAAGGACCGAGAGAGCACATCCACCAGAGAAGCAATACATCGATCTAGTCCAGCTTTTCAAGCCCATAACAAAGGCGAGTTTCAGTGTAAGGAATCCGGCGAAGATACCTCTTCTCACAAGAAGAGCTTTCGACAAGGCAAGAGAGGAGAGACCGGGCCCGGTACATATGGAGCTTCCAGAAGACATCATGAAGTGTGATACCATCGGAGAGCCATTTCCAGAATCGATAACGAAGAGAATCGGTTGTGACAGACGCTCCCTGATGTCATTGAGAGAATTGATTGAGAACTCGATTACTCCTCTGATCCTCGCTGGGCAAGGAGCGATAAGGGGAGATGCACAGGAGGAACTGAGGAGGTTCTCGAAGGCTTGGGGAATTCCAGTGCTGCAGACGTGGCTCGCTTCAGGAATACTGCCTTTCGATGACACACTTTCCCTCCACTCCGTGGGACGGAGGACCCATGATTTCATGAGGAGGGCATTCGAAGCATCAGATCTGGTGATCGCAATTGGATACGATGTGATTGAGTTTCAGCCAGTGTTCTGGAACTTCGGAAAGGAGAAGTCGATCGTGCACATAGGCCCCTTGCCTGCGGAGATAGTCGACAAGTACAGCCCAAATGCCCAGACCGTCGGGGACATAAAAAGCATACTCGCGGGGATGTCGAGGAACGCTGTAAAGAGGAGGAATTGGGCATCCGACCTTCGAGACCAGCTGCACGAAAGAATGAAGATCGAAATGAAGGACACGATGCCAGTCAAGCCTCAACTTGCGGTCAGGTCAATCCGGGAAGCACTTGGCAGGAGGGACATCGCTGTGTGCGACGTTGGAGCCCACTTCCTTTGGATGGAGAAACTTTATCCCACTTACGAAGAGAACACACTTGTCGTCTCCAATGGCTTGATCAGCATGGGTATCGGCGTCCCAGGTGCGATTGCGTCGAAGCTGACGTATCCAGAAAGAAGGGTAGTAGCGGTGGTCGGTGACGGAGGCTTCATGATGACCTCGTC
>JAJRAG010000084.1 GCA_028682925.1 Methanomassiliicoccales archaeon | reverse complement strand
TCCATTATTTTCGGAACGAATCCGGCACCTATCCCCTGGATGCCATGTCGACCAGCCTTTCCTCCGGAAAGAACGGGAGAAGATGCCGGCTCAACGGCAATTATCATGACTTTAGGAGCCTCGTATCTGAGTACCTTTCCCACCCCTGTTATCGTACCTCCCGTCCCGACACCAGCGACAAAGGCGTCGAGATCGGGGAGATCCGCAAGGACCTCTTTCGCCGTCGTCATCATGTGCATTCTCGGATTCGCCATGTTCTCAAACTGATTGGGCATGAACATTTTGTCATTGCCTCGGCAGATTTCGATGGCAGTGTCTATTGCCCCTTTCATGCCGTTCGCTGCAGGCGTCAGAATGAGCTCCGCCCCGAGCGCTTTCAAGAGCTTCCTCCGTTCCAGACTCATGCTCTCCGGCATGGTCAGAATCAGTCTGTATCCCTTTGCAGCACACACCATCGCCAGACCGATTCCGGTGTTACCCGAGGTGGGTTCGACAACACACATTCCCTCTCGGAGCCTTCCATTCCTTTCGGATTCTTCCACCATAGCCAGCGCAATTCTGTCCTTTACTGATGACATTGGATTGAAAGACTCGAGCTTGCAGTAGATCTGAGCTGATTTCTCATCCAACATGTTATTGATCTTCACCAGAGGCGTCCTGCCGATTGTTCCTAGTATGCTGGTATATATCATCAGATTCACCGATGAAGAGAGACTATTGAGTGTCTTGAGCGTGGTTCCTCTTCGGGAGCAAAATGGGAATCGACATCCATCTTAATCAAGGTTCTTGGCAGGAAGACGTCCGGCGCCGCTGAGTCTCTATGTTCTCCGCCTGATGAGCATTAAAGATATGGCCAGAGCAATGAGGAAGACAATTCCGAGTGGGATTAATAATAGCAAAGGGTCGATGGGTTGGCTTTCATCGACATCCGTTGACAATCGAAAAACGGACAAAGCTGCGACTTTCATATGCTTCCCGAGATCCTCCCGGTCAATCCAATCAAATCCGTTGGGCATATAGGATGTATCATATGACGTGTGAATCCATCCAGATGCTCCGGTTGTCCAGATACTGGAGTAGGAGATGGGATAGGATGAAAGCATTGTACTTGCCGCGACGGGTTCTGCTTCTGATATGCCGGCAGACTTGCCCCAATTGTGATAGTACATTTCTCCCGCGCTGGACGGGTCCCTGAACGATTCATGGTCGGAGCCACCGATGCCCTCCAATGAGGCATTCACACCAAGATCCGTAGCAGCCTTCAACACCACTTGATCGAGATCAAGACCGTTTGATGAGTCAGTCAATGACACGCGAAGCTGATCGCTACCGATGCAATCAAGATTCAATACAGCTACGATATCCGACATGATTGCCATATGTTTGCTTATGAAGTTGATCGAACCAACCATCCCAAGCTCTTCTGCGGCGAATGCGACGAAAAGCAAGGTGTACTTGGGTCTGAATAGACCTTCATTGACGACCGTCGCTGCAGTTCTAGCGATTTCCATCATCGCGGCGATTCCAGCCCCATTGTCACAGAAGCCAGGGTCCATGACCGTATCATAATGTCCGGAAATCAGAATCAATTTCCCTGGAGCTACTGACCCCTCAATCTTGCCGACAACGTTGACGTGGTTCCCAAAAGCGATCGTCGAATTGATAGACATTGATGCCGACAAATTGGCTCGTGATTGTGTGTTCCTTATCCAGAGACTTTCGGTGAAGTTGATTGATCCTGTTGGAATTCCTAGACTCCAATAGCAGTTCGCAATCGATCCAATCGGTCGTCCTCCCGCGGAAGGATAGAACGTTGGAGGTACCCTTTCCATCCAGTCGTACCACCAGATGAAAACGACTGCTGCAGGAGTGTCGGACGTCATCTTCTGAAGGAAGTCGGTTTCCCAGTCACTATCCCATCTGACCTCCCTCCCTACGAATACGATCTTGTCCTTCGTTCTCAATCGATCCCAGATTACATCGTCGATTTGAACCGACCCGATCGCCCCCCGATTGGACACATTAGGCAATGGGAGTATCACGGCCTCTGCAGACAACATCCCATCCTTTGTTGGCCAACTATAGTGCTCAGACTGAAATGACTGAAGATTGAATTGGCCGTTGTCGCTCGCATTGTAGCCGCTAACGTACACTACAAGACTCGGATCGCTCAGCAAATCCCAGCTGGTGAACTCGAAAGACTCATTCCACGTCTCGAATCCGAATTCTGAGAATTTTGCCGATATCCAGATCGCCGTCTCGTTCGCTCCAGAGGAACCTGCGGAACGGAATGCATGTTTGTCGAGGGCAATCCTCTCCAAATCCTTGTCATACATCCATGCCTTTGAAGAATTCAATCTACCCAACATCCCGGATTCGAATGAAGTGAGGCCTGAGTATTCGGAAGACAATTGTGAAATGTCTTCTTCGCCTGAACTCAGAAGTGGAGCGAAACAGACTGAAGACATAATGAAGGACAATCCTACGACAAGGACCTTATTTTGAATCATCCTCACACCACTCCAACTGAGGCAATCGCAAGCGTTCCGAGATTCACGAGCGATTTCACGCTATAAGAATGGTTCAGATACAATTCGCACCAGTGACTCAACTAACATGGGAATATCGCAATTAGGTATTGCGGGAAGACTCGATCCGCTAGAAATTGCAGTCCAATCACTATCGTCAGGCCCCCGTGAACCAATCTGAACGGACTCACAAGACCACTAGATATGAAGATGGAGCCGGGACCGAGATTTGAACTCGGGTATGCGGATTCCTGCCATTGGGACTGCAGTCCGCCACATGGCCGCTCTGTCACCCCGGCACTTCTCGGCTAATTCAGTTAGACACTATATTTACTTTATGCACTACCCTGGCATACCAGCAATCTCTATGATTCCTTCGTCTTTGAGTTTCTCAACTGTCTTCGGCCATCTTTTCATGATTGGTGGGACCCAGCACAAGGGATTTAAGTGTGGTCGCTACTTGACGTCGCCAATGATGCCGGCGCATTGCAAGAATGTCTCGGTAAAAAACGTTAGTTTCCCACTCACGATTGACAATATCACCAGACACATCAAAGGGAAGAAAGCGTACACGACGACTGAGTACTTCGTCTTGAAGAACAGGCAGACGGTGGCAGTGATAGGCGTCACAAAGGAGGAGTGTATGGAGCTCCTCCGTCCAATCGTTGGCTTTGAAATCATATCACTTCCGTCCAGCACGATCTACGTTGAGGATCCAAGGATTGATGTTCTCAATGTATCGCAGATGGCAAGGTTGAGCTTGGAACACAAGGGCAAAACGATCGTGGTTTCAGGGATGTTCAACCATGTTTCCTTTGTTAGAGATGAGAAACCCATTGAATTAGTGGTAATGGACGTCGTACCACCCTACCCATCCAAGCTATCAGTTCTCGTGGAGAAGGCTCTCGAAACGGATGTCTCGGAGCATCCGGTAGTCATGATCGTCGAGAATATCGATCTGAATGGATTGGCAGACAACGTAGAAACGTCCGGTGTTGTCTTCCCGTGTAGAGCCTCAGGAATCACGTCCAGAAAACCGATATTCTTCCTCGATGAGACTCCAGAAATCGTGACAGACGTCACTCTCATCGGATGTGACCTTTCAAAGAGGATTTTCCTCTCCTATTACAAGAAGAATGTTCCGCACATAGACATGTGCCCCAAAGACCTTGCCCCTGAGGATGGACGTGCTAGAATCGTCAAGTGCTGCAGGCTGAAGAAGGGATTTGAACTCAAGGGAAGGATGGCAATCGTGCCTTGGGGTGCGACAATTAAAGAAGTGGCCGATGCATTGCGTGCATTGATACATCAAGATTGCAGGAACAAAGAGTGAAGTCGACACGCTCTTCTGGTGAATGCAGTCAAACGATAGTCTTCGTTTTCTGATCTTGCTTTGCATAGAGCTTTGACTATGGCATAGGGGTGACAAGATCATCGATGACTACTCGCATCGTTATCCTTGCAGCAATCAATGGAAGATTAATGAGATGAGACAGAGAATACATGCAGCGATGGATTTCATTGCCGTTAGCCCATACAATACGTCTCTCGATCTCCAGGACATAGTCATCTACGATTCGACCCTGAGAGATGGCGAGCAGATGCCGGGAGTCGCATTCAGTACTCAACAGAAAATCGCAATCGCGAGACTCCTCGATGATGCCAAAGTACATCAGATAGAAGCGGGGTTCCCTGCCATCTCAATCGACGAACTCAAAACCATAAAAGAAATCACTTCATTGGGCTTGTCTGCTGATATTCTGGCGCTTTCTAGGATCACGAAAACCGATATCGATGCTGCTGTGGAAAGTGGTGTTGACGTAGTCTTGCTCTTCATCGCTACGTCCGACATCCATCTCAAGTACAAGTTGAGGAAGACTAGAGAGGAGGTCCTGGAGAAATCTACGCAAGCATTAGACTACTGCAAGGAAAGGGGAATAAAGGCTAGCATCAGCTCGGAAGACAGTACAAGGACTGACCTCGACTTCCTCTTGCGGTTTTTCAAATGTGCCGAGGAAGCAGGGGCAATCAGACTCGGAATCACAGATACTGTGGGATGTGCTTCTCCCGAGGCAATCTCAATCCTGGTGAAGGCGGTGGCTAGTGAGATTAGAACGCCAATATCCATTCACTTGCACAACGATTTCGGCTTTGCTTTGATCAATGCGATCACGGCTGTAAGGAATGGAGCGAAGGCGGTAACGACCACCGTCAATGGAATAGGAGAAAGGGCTGGAAATGTTCCGCTCGAGCAGTTCGTTGCATCAATGAGGTTCCTCTATGGTAGGGATCTCGGAGTGGATTGCACCAAGTTGAAGGCTCTTTCCGATTTGGTTTCGGACTACTCAAAGTGCCCCTTGTCAAGAAATCAGCCATTGGTTGGAGAGAACGCATTTGCCCATGAGTCGGGAATCCATGTGGCCGCGGTACTGAGCTGTCCGATGACGTACGAGTGCATTCCACCCGATTCAGTTGGAAACCAGCGTCATCTGAGGATGGGAAAACACACCGGCGTTACTTATATCCGGAAACGTGTCGAGGATTTGGGCATTGAGACTACCGAAGAGCAGATATGCCAGATACTTCTGAGAGTGAAAAGGCTCGGCGAGAAGCAAGGACGAGTAAGCGATGGCGAGTTCGATGCGATCGTCCATGAAGTGATGAGAGCAGAATAGGTTACAGCCCTATCTTCTGTCCAGATTCATCTCTCTTAGATCTGCCAAAGTCGGACATCGACTCTAACTCTTCGCCCCAGAAGACTGGTCCATCCGTGCAGACCCTCTTGCCGTTAATCACGCAGGAGCCGCAGATCCCAACACCGCACCTCATGAATCTCTCCAGAGAGAACTGACCACTCACTCCATGTTCTTTTCCTACTTTGAGGAGGCTGCTTAGCATCGACTCCGGACCGCATGCCTGCAGGAAGTCGTACTTCCTCTCCTTCATCATGTGCTTCGCCAAATCCACGACCGTCCCTTCGCAGCCCTCTGAACCATCATCCGTGGAGGTCCTGACATTATCCGAGTACATCTTCGATCTCTCTTCAAAGATGAGCTCGTCCTTGGTTCTCGCGCCTATGGCGATGTCTACTCTCTCCCTGTTGTCCATTTCCTCCGCTATTGGCAAGACCGCTGCGGCGCCAGCGCCACCACACACCAGGAGCGTCTTTCCTGACAGCCTCTCAAAACCTCTTCCAAATGGCCCTCTAATGGCCATCGAATCTCCAACCTTAAGTGATCCGAGGATTTTCGTGGATTCCCCAACTTCCCTGATAGTGATGCCTTTGATTCTCCCGAGATAGGAAAGCGACATAGGGATCTCATCAACACCCGGGATCCAGACCATCACAAACTGTCCTGGGCGGACCTTCCTATTGAACATGAACCGAAGAGTCTTGAATCCTTTTCCCTCGACCACGGTCTCCTTTATCCTCAGGAATGCAAGTTTATGCATGGGCCGTCCCCACAAGCTCCCCGAGGGATTCGATTCCTCTAGACTTCAGGTACCTTTCCAATCCGAAGTTCACTTCCTTGAAGATGTTAAGTCCTCTCCTCCCAATACCGCTCCCAATCTGAACGGCAACTGCACCTGCCATGATGTACTCCAAGGCGTCCTGCCAAGTCTCGATTCCACCAGCGCCGATTATTGGTATGTCCACCACATCATACATCTCGTACACGCATCTCACCCCAATTGGCTTCACGGCAGGGCCTGATAGACCTCCGAATATGTTCGAGAGAATGGGCCTTCCAGCCTCTATTGAAATTGCCATGGCTTTCACTGTGTTTATTGCCACAATGGAGTCCCCGCCCGCTGCTTGAACGGCCTGGGCGATTTCTATGATCCTGTGGGTATTGGGAGTGAGCTTGACAAACACTGGGATCGTGACTGATTTCTTCACAGCCAGTACAATTTCTCGAACAACACCAGGATCTACTCCGAGCTCCATTCCATATCCAGATGCGTGAGGGCAGCTCAGGTTCAATTCTACAGCAGAAACGCCGAAGGCCTCCATCTTCGAGGACAGTTGTGCAAAAACCTCGGCTTCGGAGGCGAAGACGCTGCCAATCACAGTTGCTCCACCTCGAACTGCCAACAATACCTCTTCCCCGAACGATTCTATCCCGGGGTTGGGCAGTCCCATTGCATTCAGATAACCGAAGGGGAGCTCAACCAGAGTGGGGTTCGAATAGCCTTTGCGTGCCTCCAATCCAATCGATTTGGTAACAACAGCACCAGCACCAGCCTTGTATGCGCTCAGAAGGGACTCACCCGTTTCACCGATGATACCCGAACCGAGGATGGTCGGATTTTCCATGACAAGACCGGCCACGTTCACCCTCAAGGATGCCATCGTACCAGCACATAATGTTCCTAGGTGATATTAATACTCCTGATACTTCAGCGCTGGAGAATTGCAACTGGTCGAGCCGAAGCACGGGAAAGGCTTTCGAATCTTCGACAGCGACTCGTCCCAATTCATCGTGTAACACATAAGTCAATCGAGGAAGCAGATATATACGGATAGTCCTCTCTCCCGAAAGACACTATGGACACTGACAGGATTCGAAGGGACTTTCCAATCTACTCCTCAAGGAGAGGCGACCTCGTCTACTTCGATAACGCCTGTCAAACCTTCAGACCTAGGAAGGTCATTGAGGCGAGCAACGATTACTACTTTGACTTTCCTGCTTGTGGGGGGAGGAGCATACATCGTCTCGCTACCCAGGTCTCCATGAGAATCGATGAGGCTAGGGAGAAGATAGCACGATTCATCGGTTGCCCTAATCCCAACGAGATAGTCTTTACGAAGAACTGCACTGAAGCTATGAACCTGGTTGCCAAAGGGACGACTCACAGGAAAGGTGATGTTGTTCTCACTTCGGACATGGAGCACAATAGCAACCATGTACCATGGATCCAGTTGACTAGGTCAATGGGTATCAAGAGGAGGTTCGTGACAACGCCTTCCAGCGGTATCTTCGATGTCGAACTGCTCAAGGACGCTATGACGAAAGAGGTCAAGTTCGTGAGTCTAGTTCACACGAACAATGTCACTGGAACAACGATCCCGGCAAAGGATGTGGTCGAGATCGCGCATGACAATGGAGCATTGATAATGTTGGATGGGGCTCAGGCCGCCCCTCATATGAAGATCGACATGAATGATTTGGACGTCGACTTCTACGCGTTTTCCATGCACAAGATGCTCGGACCCTCGGGCGTGGGAGTGCTCTTTGCAAAGGAAGAACTCGCCAAGAACATGGATCCATTGATATCTGGTGGAGGAGGAGTCAGTCTGACGGAATACGACAAGGCTACGTATCTCCCGATGCCTGAGCGATTCGAAGCAGGACTCCTTAATTATTCCGGAGTGATTGGGTCAGCCGCTGCGATAGACTACCTCTCAGCAATAGGTATGGACAGCATAAGGGAACACGAAGCGAATCTGAACTATTACGTAACAAAAGAACTGAAAGAGATCGATCTTATCCACATCTTAGAACCGGTTGACCCCAGCAGAAGAGGAAGCATCTTTTCATTCAACATCAAGGGATTGGGATCTCACGATGTCGCGATGATACTGGATGAGGTCGACAAGATAATGATACGATCGGGGATGCATTGCACGCATCCGTTTTTCATTTCACGAGGAATTGATGGATGTGCTAGAACTTCATTCTATATCTACAACACGATGTCAGAATGTGAGAGGTTTGTCAAGGCCGTAAAGGTCATCGTGGACACTTTCTCAGTGTAAGCTGACACGTGCTTTTCCCACCATCGAAATTCGACTCAATTATCAGCGCGTCGCCCGTTTCGCAAGAGAGCTTATCAGTCGGCTCGACAGAGCCATTATCCTCGATAAGAAACATCATGTCTTGAGAAATCTCTTCTGCGCATCTCCAATTGCTCCATGCGAGCCACAATGATCCATTTACAATCTCTAGCCTGGAATTGCCCGGAGGCAGTATCTCGCTCATTTCCAGAGTGAACACAAGATTCTCTTTCGACGTGTCAATTCTCTCAAGAATCTCAACAATGTGGGAGAGGCTGTCTCGGCTTGATCGCATTCTTATCTCCTCATCGAGGGCGCCGAAAGTATCTGCAAAAACAGTGACAACCACGATTCCAATAATCACCAGTGAGGCCTTGGAAATCACAAATTCCATCAAGTAACATCCTCTCCGACTAGTATTCTCAGATCACCATCCCCTTCCACGCATGATATTTTAAGGTGAGCACCGACTCCAATCACTATCGTCGCGTTTCCGTCTTCTGACGTCATGCGAACTGGAGGTTCGTTGAGAAACAAGGTTCCGATCAAGTTGTCTCCTAGCCAGTACCTTATTGAGAATGACTCGATTGACTCGACACTTCCTCCCACTTCGATTCTTCCCTGTCCGTTACGCGACGAAATGGGAAGAGTCACATCGACACTTCTCACATTACCTGGTCCAGCAATATATGCAGATATCGCAGCAGACCGGATTTCCTCCGCCTCAGCTCTCAAACCTGTGACAATGACGGTCCGTTCATGACTCTGAAGACCCTCAAGAACGACAGGGGTTGATATGGATATCAGAAGGAACACTATGAGCAATTTGAGTGGGAGTCCCTCCAGACCTTTGATATCAAAGGATTTCATCAGATTCACTCGGATATTATAGGAATCGTGAGACTTGTATCGGTCCCATATCCACTCTTTATGACGGTCACCGACACGAATCCAATCGATTGCCCGATTTGCATCGCATGCAGTCCGGAAAATTCAATCGTGCCTGTGGAGTCCGTTTGACCAATGACGCGCCTCCCGTCTTCCGATGCCACGATGCTTCCTCCATCAAGAATGACATTAGCGCCCTGTATCCCGTCACCCTTTTGATCAAAAACGGTAATCGTCATGGTGAAACTGTCTTTTTCATGAATGCCATCGTTGTTTTCATCTTCAAGTATTATCTCAGTGGGGGATGAGTAGACAGCTCCAATCCCGTTAGGAGCCTGCAGGTTCGTCATCCATCCCAGAATTATGGCGGTTCCCACCCCGGCGATAATGACCATAATCATGAGCTGGAGAGGCAATCCTTCAATTCCACCATTCTTGTCCTTCCCCAACCTTTGCAGGCTAAGTAACATACATATCATCGGATTCTGACAGTCATAGACGCAATATTAATCCGAAGAGTTACTCTTAGCATTCGAAAAAATCCCTAAGACTCAGATGCCGACACTCTCCATCGGTCATTGTGGGCTAAGGAGGCCTTAGTTTCAATTCCTCGACCGTCGAGTATGTTGGCCCCTTTGGACCAAGAATACTCTTCTTGAGTCGTATTGT
>JAJRAG010000083.1 GCA_028682925.1 Methanomassiliicoccales archaeon | reverse complement strand
TTGGTTGTGCACGAGTGGATCATCTGAGAAGTCGGTCGAAATGTAGGAATTGACAGCTGTCATTTGCGTCGATCCAGCAAGCGTCAGATTCCGGAAGGTCGGGATCGGCATCTCGACGGTGACCCATAGTCTGTTGAAGTAAACCGTGTTTGCGCCACCGTTTGCGAATGAGATGTTCAGACCGCTCAAGTCCGCGGAAGACATCGATGGCAATTTGGCATATCTGGTTACCTCCAGATTCGGTCCAAACGGCGAAGATGTATCTGCAGGCACGATCACACTAGATCTCAGAGACCCTTTATTGTATTGCCATCGGATAGGATTTGTACCAGCATATCCTGCGTCCGTCTTGTACTTCGCATGTAATGTGATAACCACACCGGAGGTCCCTGAGAACGCAAGGCCCGCCACGTCGATGCCAGAAGTCAATAGCTGCTGGCCTGACCCTACTGCGAACAGCCCCGAATCATCCATCGTGAGGTTCGCAAGTAGTTGACCAGACGGGTTTCCTGCACCCAGAGCGGCGACGGTCCTTGTGATATTGTATGTCACCACCGATCTGTCTCCGTCGTCGGAAGCGAAGCTATATGAATGGTCATACAAAGAGGCAGGCGGCACCTCAGCCTCGTACAATCCACTGATCTCTGAATCGTAGATATTGACGACACTCGAAACGAAAAGCATTACCGGAGAATCGTCGAACGAGTCTGACTGGAATTGCGTATTGTTGCAGTAATCTTCGATGTCGGTGGAATCCTGTCCATCAACCGTCGCGTTCCACATCGTCAAAGTGGAGTCATCGACGACCATGTGGCCAGGGAACTTCAATGTGGAGTTCCTTACTTCAAACTCCCCTCCATTTCTCACAATGACGCCAAGGCTCGGGAAATCGTAGAGTAAATCCAGGTGGGTGGTCAGAATCGATCTTTCCATTACAAGCCTGCCGCCATCTTCGATGATTAAGGTGTATACATGATCATCGGCTGTTCCAGCTATTCCATCTGGACCGGTATCCTGGGTGAAGCTCAATCCTCCGTCGGTGATAGTCACTACACCTCCAGAGCGGATCGTAAGGTTACCGTCCATGTATTGGACTCGATTGGCTATGGCCCAATTCGAGATTGCATAATCGGCACCAATTATCACGTCGCCGTTCGAATATTCTGATGGTAGCACGGCCTGGCCAACGTTTGGTATTCCCAGCAGTAACAGGCCAGCAAACGAGGAGAACATCAAGCTCCATACAATCAGAAAACTAGCTGATTTGCTCACTAGAGTACTCAGTCTCATTATCCCACCTGGTACATTTACTGGGGGTAAAGTAGGAGCGTAACATTATAAAAACATATCTTTACCCGTAATATAATCTGATAATATGCTCGCCACTACCCTCTGACCCCCCTCTCTTTTTTTGCAGGAAAGGTCATTATATGTGAGATTTACAATTAAATGATTCGAATAAATACAGATCTGATCTAGGATTGTCTGTACGAGCGGAGCAAGGAGGCCCTCTCATTTCCTGCGTATGATCCTTCTTATGGATACCGCTCTCTTTGCTTCCGGACCTTTCTGATCTTCCTCAGATGGCTTCTCTTCCGATGGTGCCGCCCCTTCCTTCACCTCTCCAACGACCGCACCAAGATCGGTTCCACATGCATAGCATTTCTCGGAGGTTGCATCGACGATCGTTCGACAGTTGGGGCAAACCTTCTCTACCTGCACCGGTCTCTGTTGAGGGGCTTCCACTTTGGATGATTCGACCGGCTCAGGACGATCTTCAACGGCTGGAGAGACACTAGGCTGAACAGCGACAGTCGGTACAGGCTCTGGCGTAAAGGCCGGCGCCGATTCAACTACTGGTTGAGTCTTGGCTGCCTCTTCCGCCATTCTCGCTTCTTCCTCCGCAGCTCTCCTTACTCTCTCCTCTTCGGCCACCCTGGCGGCCTCTTCCACAATCCTATTCGCCTCTGCCTCCGCGACCATACATGCTGGGCAAGAGTCCGAACCCGCCGGCATAGCTTCACCGCACTTAGGACAGAGATTCTCCTTGACCTCGACGGTCTCTGGAACAAGCGCTTCCCTTCTTGACAGGATCCTCTCCCGCTCGCTCATCGCTGCCTCACGCTCGTTCATTATCTTCTCCCATTCGACGAATCTCTTCTGTTCGTCCATCACGAGCTGCTTGCTCTCCGAAAGGAGGTTTTCTCGCTCCTCGGCCACTTTGATCTTCGCCAGAAGTTCCTCCCTCTTTGAGGTCAGGTCTTCCAATACCTTCTTGATCTCGCGTTCCTCGCTGAGGATCTTCTCCTCGGTTCCCGACATGCTATCGATCATCTTCTTGATCTTCCCTTCATAGGAGACTGACTGCTCGGTGAGTCTTTGGACCTCCGCCTCCTGTTCGGTGATCTCGCGCTGGTGCTTCTCGAGTCCGATCCTCGCTGCGCGCAGCTCCCCGTCCCTCTCCCTGAGTTCTATCGACATCGCTTCAAGGTTGGATTCGACCTTCGCTACTTCGGTCTCGCGCGGGACCAGTTCCCCCTCGCGCTTCTCCAGTTCCTTTGCTTTGATCTCAAGCTTCTGAGCATGATCGTCGAGGAGCCTCTTCCGCTCCTTCAACTCCGTCTCGCGGACGTCGAGTTCGTCCCTTCGCTTCTTGAGTTCGACCTCTTGCGTCTTGATCTTGTCCTTGAATTCCTCGATGACTTGCCATATTGGAATGCTATCTTCAGGCAATGATCTTCCTCCTTAGCCCGATACGCCAGGTTTCAACTAGTATCGTTTGATTCTTTAAAGTGTTTTCCTAGACCAGAGTGGGCCCTAGTATCGTCAGTCCGCCCTCTCCGACCTCCACCGTGTGCTTCTCCATGCTGTGCTCACAGGCCCTCATCTTGTCCACTTGTATGTACCTGCCAAGCTTTCCCCTTGTTCTGTCAACGCCCAGTTCAATTATCCCATCGACGAGGAACATCTCGTTCCCGAGAACCTCGCTCGGACTGCTCTGAGGACGCTCCATCACGATGAATGACAGTAGATTGAAGTCTCGCAGCGTCTTGAAGAAATAGAACATCTTCTTGCGCATGCACTTCATATCTTCCATAAGCGAGTAAAGCCCTCCTAGCGAATCGAGGGCAAAGACCGTGAACTTCTCCTTGTGCTTGTTCTTGAAGTAGCCTATCACCTGCTCGATGAAGTGCACGTAGTCCGTGGGATTGTCAACCTCGATCACATCATCGAGCTCCCTGAGATCGGTGAAATCGGAGATCTCGAGGTTGGGGCTGATCTTAAGGCCGAGGCTCCGCATGTTCTTGAGGTGACTGTCTGCGCTCTCCTCCAGCGTCACATAGAGCCCGAACTCTCCCGTCCTTTCCAAGTAGGAGGACATCAGAGAGTAACTGAAGCTTGTCTTCATCGATCCCGGAGGGCCCGTCACCAATATGACCTTTGGCGGGTCCACGTCGGTCCTGAAAACCTTGTCAAGCCCTTGCATCGAGTTCTTGAACATCCTCATCCACCATTAGCGGTCGATTCCATTGCCTAATCTGATAATAAAGCTTTCCAGAAGATTACCATATTCGCGAACGTCACATCGACCAAGAGGGGATGGAAGTGACAACGGAGCAGGTCGCAGCGAGTGCATTGATGGTCGAATTCGAAACGATGGAATCTAGAATAGGGGGTTTGGCGGAGGACCCGCTCTCTGTCACTGCTCCTCCCCCTGTCCGTTATCATCCTCAAGCCGCAATTGGGGAAGTATGTCTAGATCCTCCTTGACCTCAGCTTGGTCGACCATCCTCTCCTCCTTCTCGCCGACCAATCGAGCGACCGCCGTCACCTTGTCGTCTTCGCGAAGGCGCATGATCCTCACGCCCATCGTCGCCCTTCCGACGACCCTGATGTCTGCGACAGGGACCCTTATCACCATCCCTCCGGTGCTGGTGACTATCAGCTCGTCCTCTCCGAGGACATCCAGAGCGGTGATGACCCGTCCGTTTCTCTCGCCGGTCTTCATCGTGATGACACCCCTGCCCCCTCTCTTCGTCTTGCGATAGTTGCAGACCAATGACGTCTTCCCGTACCCATTTTCCGTCATCGTAAGTAGCTTCGATTCAGAAGTCACCGCAGCCATGCTGACGACCTCGTCACCTTCGTACAGTCTTATCCCTATGACCCCTTTCGCAGGTCTCCCCATCGACCGCACATCGCTCTCGTTGAAGCGAATCGCCTGGCCATCCTTCGTCGCGATCACTATCTCCTTGGTACCGTCCGTGAGCCTTGTGTCCACGAGCTCGTCTCCTGACTCGAGGCCAAGGGCGATGATTCCTGACATGCGGACGTGACCGTAGGCGGACAGCTTGGTCTTCTTGATTATGCCCTTCCTCGTGGCGAACATCAGGAAGTGCTGCTCGTCAAACTCCTTGACTGGAATCGTGTCGAGGACCTTCTCCCCTTCGTCGAGACCTGGAAGCAGGTTTACGATCGGCTTCCCTTTCGAGTGTCTCCCTCCGACAGGTATCATGTACGCCTTCAGCCAGTAGACCCGCCCGTGGTTGGTGAAGAACATGATGTAATTGTGTGTGGATGTGACGAAAAGATCGACGACATGATCCTCCTCCTTAGTCTCCATTCCTATGAGACCGACGCCGCCTCTCTGCTGCTGCTTGTATGTGTTGATAGGTAGCCGCTTGATGTAGCCGTCGTGGGTAATGATCACGACCATATCCTCGACCGGAATCAAATCCTCGATATCAAGGTCGATCGCGTCGTGCACTATCTCCGTCCTTCTGTCGTCCTTATGCTTCTCTCTGATCTCGAGCAGCTCGGCCTTGATCATCTCCATGATCATTCTCTCGCTGGCCAGGATGTCCTCGAGGTCCCTTATCCTCTTCTCGATGTCCTGGAACTCCTGGCGCAGATTGTCGATCTCGAGGCCCGTCAACTTCTGCAGACGCATGTCTAGGATGGCCTTCGCCTGATCATCAGATAGTTCGAATCGAACGACGAGAGCGGTGCGCGCCTCGTCGCCGTCCTTGGCGGCGCGAACGATCGCAATCGTCTCGTCCAGCGTATCGACCGCTTTGATCAGACCCTGGAGGATGTGGTCTCTTTTCCTCGCCTCTTCAAGCTCGAACTTCGTCCGTCTGATCACTACTGACTTCCGGTAGTCGATGTAGCTCTGGAGCGTTTCTTTCAGCGTGAGGATGCAGGGCTCATTGTTCACCAGAGCGAGGTTGATGACGCCGAACGTGACCTCCATTTGGGTGTGAGAGAAAAGCTGATTGAGGACGATTTCTTCCATGACGTCTTTCCGAAGCTCGATCACGATCCTCATGCCGTCTCGGTCTGACTCATCCCTTAGGTCAGTGATCCCATCGATCCTCTTGTCCTTCACTAGGTCCGCAATCGCCTCGATGAGGTTTGCCTTGTTGACCATGTAGGGGATCTCGGTGACGATAATCCTCTTCCTACTCTCCCGCTCCTCGGTCTTTGTTCTAGCCCTGACCTTCAGGCGCCCTTTGCCGGTCGAATAGGCCTCGATGATGCCGCTCACGCCGTATATGATGCCGCCTGTCGGGAAGTCTGGACCTTTGATGAACTCCATAATGTCCATGACTTCCATGTTCGGATTGTCGATCAGGTGAGTGACGGCATCGACGACCTCACACAGATTGTGCGGTGGGATGTTCGTCGCCATCCCGACAGCAATACCAGATGATCCATTGACTAGCAAGTTCGGAAGCTTCGCCGGAAGGACCGCGGGCTCCTTCAGACTACTGTCGAAGTTCTCGACGAAGTCGACCGTGTCCTTCTCGATGTCCGAAAGCATCTCCTCAGCGATCCGCGCCAAACGGCACTCCGTATATCTCATGGCAGCGGCGGAGTCGCCGTCCACGCTCCCGAAGTTGCCCTGGCCATCGATCAATGGATAGCGCATCGAGAAGTCCTGAGCCATCCTTACCAACGAATCATAGACGGCCATGTCGCCATGTGGGTGATACTTACCCAGACAATCTCCGACGACCCTTGCGCTCTTCTTGAGCGCCTTACCAGAGGTGAGACCCATGTCGTACATGGAGTAAAGAATCCTTCGGTGCACAGGTTTTAGGCCGTCCCTGACGTCAGGCAGAGCCCTGCCAACTATCACGCTCATAGCGTAGTCGATGTAGGATTTCTTCATCTCAACTTCGATGGTCCGTTGAACGACTCTTTGTGTTGCCTCTTCCATCTTATCACCTACACATCTAGATTCTCAACCTCTTTTGCATGTGCGCTGATGAACTCCTTCCGCGGCAACACTGCGTCCCCCATCAGCACGCTGAACAACTCATCTGCTCTGAGCGCATCCTCCACTGTCACCCTCTTCA
>JAJRAG010000082.1 GCA_028682925.1 Methanomassiliicoccales archaeon | reverse complement strand
GGAATTCCGACTTCTTGAGTGCTTCTAGGACCCCTCTGAGATGAAGGGATTTTGGATAGACGGTGTTATCTGTCCTTGGATATGAAATGTATCCTGATATGTACAGATTCTCAGCAATGCTCATGGCCCTGCTGGCCGACAATCCAAGTCTGTTTGCCTCAGCGATCATGGTTGTAGTATTGAAAGGGGCAGGAGGAAACTCATTCTTTTCCTCCCGAGTGACTTCAACAGCGCAACCGGTTCCCGATTCCTTGCAGGCTGAAACGATCTCTCCAGCTGTATGAGGATCCCAGAAAGGATTGTTCCGATGGTAGCCTGTGAATTCGCCGTTCTTCTCAAACCTTGCCGAGACCTCCCAGAAAGGTTTCTTGACGAACTCGATGATCTCCTTGTTCCTGTCCACCAGAAGGCTCAAAGTCGGGCTCTGGACTCTCCCCACTGATAGGAAGTTCTTGCCGACCTGCCGAGAAGCCACGGAGATCAACCTCGTCAAGGAAGCCCCCCATGCCAGATCGATTATCTGTCGACATTCCGCGGACTCGGCGAGCTTTCTATCCGGCTCGGCCAATGAAGAGAACGCGTTGTCGATTTCTCGTTTCGTCAGCGCACTGAACTTGGCTCTTCTCACTCTGGCGAGATCGACATCGAGCTGCTCGACCGTCTCGAGTCCAATCAGCTCTCCTTCTCTGTCGAAGTCCGTAGCTATGATTATTACTTCGCTCTCCGATGCGAGATTCTTCAAGGTGTCTATTATGTTCTTCGCGACGACTCTTTTCTCCGGAACGGCGTAGACAAGGTCAGCGGGGTTGACCTTACTCCAATCGTTGAGATCCTTGGGGTAGTCAAGTTCTAGTATGTGACCGCGGAGTCCAACAACATCCACATCGTCCCCGTTGGATTCAAAATGGAAGATAGAGACACCATTCTGGTTCCGTCTCTTTGAAGAACCGCTTGAAAGTATTGTGGCAATTCGAGCTGCCGCGTTGGTCTTCTCGCTAATGACGAGCTTCTTCATTCGACCCCGTCCAAAGGTGTATTTGTGTAAAAAGGAAATGGTCTTTCCGTTGCCGCCATATGACCTGATATCTTGTCCCATTTCATCGGCATGCAAACCCTCATGAGTTCATACGATCATTCGTGGAGGTGCGGGCCGATCGAGCCCGCCGTCATCGTCAACTTGCCCTGCAGAATGCCCCGCACGCTGCAGAGATCATCTGATAGTCTCTTGACATCTCCAGCCTTCCCCGAGACAACAAGAACCTCGAGACATTGTTCTGCATTTAGATGGACATGCATGGAAGAGGATATTTGGGAATGATGAAGATGCTGTATTTCCATCAATTTCTCCCTCACACTTCCTTTCTCATGCTCATACAGCAAATTGACCGTACCGACCACATCAGACGTGTCGATTCTCCAGATCTCCTCTGCAAGAGCATTCCGAATCAAATCCCGCAATGCTTCAGAACGTGCCAAGTATCCCTTCTTCCTGATGAGATCGTCAAATTCCTTCAAAAGTTCTGGCTCAATCGAGACTCCGATTCTCGTTACCTTGTCCATGTAGTTCGTTCTTATAGTCACATGCCCCGCTAATACATTTTCTGTCCTTTTCTCATTCGCAGACTGCACCGATTCTCTTGAGATAGATTCCCCTATCGTACAAAGCTTTCAGTGCCCATATGGCCGGTCTAAGCGAACCAAATGAGGGAATTCCCTTCTGCTCAAACCGACGCAATATCGGTCTGGGGAAACTTCCACCTATGGCGCAAACAATTGCTGGCTTGCCTCCCTCGTTGACGATTCTTGCCACGATATCCGCCAGTCCTTCCGTCAACTGTGGGGCCTGAAGTTGGAGAAGAATAAGGATGGCATCTATGTTCTCCTCCTTCTCGAGAATCTCGAGAGCCTCACCATAGGTCTCATCGGTCACACTTCCTGTCAGATCGACAGGATTCTGTGCCGATGCAAAGTATTGTGTCCTGCTCATGATTTCCTTTTGCGCCTCTTCACTTATGTTTGCCATGCGCAGCCCTGCGCCGTTGTCCTTTGATTCGATGTAGTCGGTCGCTATGACGGCAAAACCTCCAGTGTTGCTGAGGACGGCTATCCTATCGCCATCAATATGGTCAATGTAGGCGAGCGCTTTCGACAAATCCAAGAGGTCTCGCTCGTCGTAGGCTCTTTCCACCCCGAACTGTTTGAACACTCCTGTCGTCAGCGCATCTGAACCTCTGGCAAGCGCGCCGGTATGGGATGTCGCGGCTTTCGCACCTTTTTCAGTTCTTCCGACTTTGATTGCGACAATCGGTTTGCTCGGCGTAATCTGCCTGCAGAGGTCTAGAAATCTCTTGCCATCAGTGAATGATTCAAGATAAAGGACGATGCATCGAGTGAGGTCATCATCCTTGAAGTACTCCAAGAAATCGTTCTCGTTGAGGTCGACCTTGTTTCCAAGTCCAATAGCAGTCGAAATCCCAACGCCAGTATCTTCGGCTCCTTCGTAGATTCCACAGAGAACGGACCCACTTTGGGATATCACTGAAATGATACCGTTCCCCGGTCGTGGGCTTCTATCCAGAGGGGTGAAGAATGTATCGAGATCCGACCTAGGGGCTATGATGCCCATTGTGTTGGGTCCTATGATCCTTGTCTTGGTACCTTCTATCGTTTTTCGTAGGCGCTCCTCGAGCGCTCTTCCCTCATCACCTATTTCGCTGAACCCAGCCGCGATGCATACGACATAGGGTACGCCGACATTCGCGCATTCTTCTATGACTCCGATCGAGAGTCTCGCAGGAATAGCTAGAACGGCCAGATCGACGACTTCAGGAAGACTGCTGATGCTCGGATAGCATTTGAGGCCAAGGACTTCCTTTTCGTTTGGGTTGACAGGGTATATCCTCCTCTTCTTTGACTGCAAAACGTTGAAGACAACAGTGTTTCCAATCTTCCCAGTATGATCCGAAGCTCCGACTATAGCAATGCTTGAAGGATTGAAGAGCAGGTCCAGAGGTACCACCCTTGTTCACCGGAACTCCTAGGCTCCTTATAGATTTTTCATTTGAGAGTTGAATATGCGGTCTGGGAGAGGGACGGAGATGTCTCAAACACAACATAATCAAGTCTCAGGCGAAGGGAACAATAAATACTGTTGAGGGGGTTTTGGCCCTTGATGGATAGGACTCTTGAGATCTTGAACGCTCTAGTACTTGCAGTGAATGAACAGGCGACGAACAAGGAATTCGCTCTGCTATTCTCCGGAGGTCTGGATAGCAGTATCTTAGCGAGAATAGCACGAACTTGCTCTTCCCCTAGACTTTACACCGTTGGCATAGAAGGTGCTCATGATTTGAGAGTCGCGGAACGAACCGCGAAAACCCTTGGCATTCCATGGGTCGGCATAATAGTCAATGAAGGCGAGATCATCTCTGAAATCGCGTCCCTGTCAAGGCTGATTTCGACAGACAACCCATTGATCATTTCCTTCGAGATGCCTCTGTATTTCGTCGCCAAGACCGCCGAGGAAACACTACTAATGAGCGGCCAGGGAGCTGACGAGATTTTTGGAGGCTACGCGAGATATTTGACTATGTCATGCCAGGAGCTTGAAGTAAGCATGCGAAAGGATCTGGTTGAGCTGATGAGCATCGGAGTGTCACGCGAAGACAGAATCGCGGAACGCTTTGGAAAGCATCTCAATCGCCCATTCCTTCACTCCACGGTCCTGAAAGCACTGGAAGGGATTCCGACGATGGAGCATGTACACAATGGCGTCAGAAAGGTCTTGCTCAGAGAAGTAGGTGCTCAGCTGGGTCTCGGTGACTTGGCTCTTAGGGAGAAGAAGGCAGCGCAGTATGGTTCGGGAATAATGAAGACGATCAGGTCGGCCGCGAAGCGTAGGAGCATGACTCTGGAATCGTTCGTGAGATACATGGCGGACAAAGGGGAAAGTCCTTAAACACCATTATGCATGCCGAGAATCTGATGGGCTACCAAGAGACGATTGACTGGCTTTATGGTCTGGAAACTATGGGGATCAAGTTCGGTCTGAGGAACATCAGTGAGCTCTTGGAGCTACTCGGAAACCCACACAAACAGTTCAGAACGGTGCACGTCGGCGGCACCAATGGAAAGGGTTCGGTGTGTGCCATGACCGCGTCGGTTCTGAGGGAGGCCGGGTACAAGGTTGGGTTGTATACATCCCCTCACATTGTTGACTTCCGTGAGAGAATTCAAGTGAATGGGATAGACATCTCCAGGCAATGGCTGCTCAAAATGGTGGAAGAGATAAGGCCATATTGCGAGGAAATGTCCATGTTAGGACCAGACAAGCGATTGACCTTCTTCGAAATCACGACCGCCATGGCTTTCTCATACTTCGCCGAGATGGGAGTGGAGGAAGCGGTAATCGAGGTCGGAATGGGTGGGAGGCTTGACGCGACGAACGTGATAGAACCAGACTGCACAGTCATCACCAG
>JAJRAG010000081.1 GCA_028682925.1 Methanomassiliicoccales archaeon | reverse complement strand
TTGCGAATTGCCCCATCGAGGTCAATATCGCTCATGTTTCAGATGTCGAGGGATACTCGTCTCTGATGCCCCCTACCATACGAGTCCCCTAGTCCCCGAGAGAATTGGGCAACTTCACCGGGACTACTTCGGTCGTCTGATTGTATGCGTTGACAGACGCAGGATAATCAACCTTCGTATCTTCCATGAACAGGTTCACGACCGATGACATCCCTCTTTCTCTAAGACGATGATCTCAGTCGTTTGGTATGCTGGATCCAATGGTGTCCCAGCCGATTGCGATGCCGAAACCTAGGAACGTCGGCAATATCTGGAATGATGGCATCTCGGTCGCGACAATGTAGAAAAGCCCCATGTTCAGAATGTACCCGCTGAAGGAGGTCGCAACGATCTGTAAGCCTCGCGTGATTCCTACCGCCCTTCTGCGTTCCGACCAGAACTCGTTCGCAATGACCACATAACCGACTGCCAGGAGGAACGACATCACTATCGGGAGAATAATCATGTTACTCCACACCTCCCCGGTCAGTCCTAGGAACAACAATGTCGATAGCAGGCCGAGCAATAGCGCAGCCACGAATCTCCCAAGCATAGTCAATAGGAAGAAGGTGGTCAATGCCGCGAGTGCTTTGCCGCCCAGGCCGCACTGTCTCATGATCGAAATGACCACTTTCGAAGTGAGCTTCGACGTACCTTCTTTTCGCTCCCCAAAATCGTATTCGACCTCCACGATCTTTGTGTCCTTAGGTGCGAACTTCAGAAGGTCGAACAGAGCCTTGAATCCTTGTCGCTGGAAACGCAATTCATCCTCGACGATAATTCTTCTGCAGAGGTCCGTCTTGCCCCCGAAGAAACCACTCATGTTATCCCTCGACCAAGGTTGCCTCCTCGCTTTCAGATACGCCGATGCCATCTTGTGAGCGCTCCAGGATGATACTTTCCTGGCGAACTGCAATCCACTTTTGTCCTTCCTTACTCCAATTACAAGGTCGTTTCCGTCAAGAACTCCTTCCATGATCCTGCCGACTTCTTCTGGGGGATGCTGAAAATCTGCATCTAGGACGACGAAGTAAGGGGTGGAGGTCAAGAAAATGCCGTCCATTATGCTCGCCGTCAATCCCCTATCTGTCGGCTTACGTTTGACAAGGGAGACGTTAGGGGAAGTCTCGGCGAATGCCTGGACCTTCTCCTGAGTACCATCGACCGATGAATCATCGACGACGAGCATGTGCGCGGAGGGGTAGAGCTCTGAAAGGATGTTCAGCATGGGGATTATGTTCTGCCCTTCGTTCAACGTGGGCAGAACTATTGTAAAGTCCCCCGACGACCCATGCCAGTCGCTCATCAGCTCCCGAATTATGACAACCTCCGCTTTATATATATTCTTTGGGGGTTGCAGTTAATAATCGTTAAATCATAGGGCCATTGGTTCTTGAGACCGGTGATTCGCGAGCGACCTGCACTTCTCGGCGTCCTCGGCTTCGTACTGCTCCCCGCTCTCGGCCCCAGCGAACTGTCGGCCAATACCTGTTACGCGATCCGAAGGCTCCAAGGTGTTCGTACCATCGATGATGTGGCCTTCGTAGTTCTCGAGGACGCCCTTGAACTTGTCATGAGCTACCGTGAGAATGATGATGTCCGAGTTCAGAACTTCCTTCAGGCTGCCACTTTTCAAAGTGTCCCTTATCAAAGGATCGTAGAATGAGATCTTCTTGGCGCCCAGTTTCCTCAAGTGCTCGATTATGAATCCAGCTGGAGCGTTCCGATCGTCCGATGAGTTCTTCTTGTAGGAGAGGCCCAAAATTCCTATTCTTACATTCGGGATATCTTCTTTCAGCTTCGTCTTGCATACGAAGGCAGCCTTCTCCGCAGTAATGACCGGCATGGAGTCGTTCATTCTCCTCGAGGACTCTATCAGGCTGAGGTCGAGGCCAGTGTTCTCAAAGGACTTCATAAGGAGGAGGGGGTCCTTCTTCAGGCAGTGCCCTCCGACCCCGCAGCTTGCCTTGTATGCGTGGAAGTTCCACTTTGTCGCGGCGGCGAACAGCGCCTCTTCAATATCTATGTCGGATTTTTCGCACATTAAGGCGAATAGGTTCATCAACGCGATATTTACGTCCCGCTGGGAGTTCTCCATGAGCTTGATGAACTCCGCGGTCCTGATCGAAGAAACGAGGACGACCTTGTCGACTATCGTCTCGTAGAGCTCTGCGGCTATCTCTGCGGCCTCCTTGTTGACACCGCTTACGATCTTGGGGATGCACTTGAGCGTCTTATCCGGGTTCCCCGGGTCGATCCTCTCGGGCGAGTAGGCGACCAGAAAGTCCTCACCAGCGATTAGGCCATCCTTCTCCAGCCTTGGTATCATGATTTCGTCCGTCGTCCCCACCTTGACCGTGCTCTCGAGCACTATCAGTTTCCCAGAAATGTCATTCTTTGCTATCGATGCCAGTGCCTTGTTCAAGTATTTGAGGGTGGGGATGTCTCCGTTCGCTGTCGGAACGATTATGATGACAACATCACCTATCTCCGATGCCTTGTCGACATCTCTTGAGGGAAAGAACTTCTTGCCAAGAACTTTAGGAAGCATGCGGGCGAGGTACTTCTCTTCTGGAATGTAGTTCTCGCCTCTCTCAAGGGTTTCGATCTTATCCCAGTCGTCATCGAACCCGTAGACTCTGAACCCTTCGTAAGCGAAGCTAACCGAGACGTTGAGACCGACGTAACCCAAGCCAATTATGGAGATCTTGGCGGTCTTCTTTTTTATTTTC
>JAJRAG010000080.1 GCA_028682925.1 Methanomassiliicoccales archaeon | reverse complement strand
TCAAGATGCCGCTGGAGCGCGGAAAGAGGGTGATGGAAGTCGGAGAGGTCGCGTTCTGGCCTGATGGCAGCGCGCTCTGCTTTTTCTTCGGACCGACGCCGGTCAGCGACGGCGACAGACCTGTCGCATACAGCGATGTGACGCCTGTAGGAATGATCATCGAGGAAGCGACCGGGCTGAAGAAGGTAGGAGATAGGAGCAGGCTCACCGTCGAGCGTGCCTGACCCCTCAGCCGCTACCGACCAATTCGATCCCATCGAAGCTGACCGTCGGAACGATGCACGACCTGAACACTGTGGAGTCGCTCGCAATGTCGTGCACATTCCTCAGCGCATCGAACATGTTCCCTATCAGCAGAGCGCGGTCGATCGTCTTGACAACCTCTCCCCCTTTGATGATGAACCCGCAACGGACCTCGAGACCGAACGCACCTGTGATAGGGTTCACCTCTGGATGAGCGACGCGGTCGATCAATACCCCGTCATCCACGGACGCGATCAACTCCTCCTTGCTCTTGCTTCCAGGTGTCAACACCATATTCATGGGCGAAACGCCTACCGGATCGAGGTAGATACCCTGCACGTCGTCCGGACGTCTCCTCAGACCGTTCCCTGAAGGTTCCATCGAATCTATGCCGGCATTGTAGCTGTCGTATATGTAAGACCTCAGAACCCCTTTCTCCACCAGCGTCTTCTTCGAGGCCGCGACGCCCTCGTCATCGTAGCTAGCGGAGAGCATTCCCCGCCCGTCGCTTGGGTCGTCCTTCACTGTGATCGAACGCGACGTGACCCCCTCTCCGACCTTGTCTATCCACCTGCTCCTTTTTCTATGAACGTTCTCGGCGCTCAAGGCCTCGACTGCAGAGGACATCAACATGTCCGCTAGATTGTCCGGCCCTATGACGGTCGTACCTTTCTTCTTGCCTTTGAAGGCCACGGTCTTCGATGATGCCAACGCCTTTTCTCTCAATGATTTTCCGATCGCGGTCGGATCGAGCCCAGAAAGGTGGGGAGAATAGAAGCTTTCGATTCCTTCCCCTGGCTTTGCTCCAGTGGTCATCGTTGTGAAATTCAGATATATCATCGTGCCAGCATGGTTCACATCGACCCCATTGGAGTTTCGGATCTTGAATTCAAGACTGGCGGTCCTGATCATGCCCCTCGGCACCTTGATCTTGTCGCCTTCCACCGAGTTGTCGACGATAAGCTTCGCGATGTCAACGAGCTCTTGCCCGCTGAGGTGGGCGACTCTCTCATCCCACACCTTTGGTCTGACGCGTACCTTGTCGCCTCCGGCCGGGAATTGCCTGAACATTTCGTCGACAGGGGAAAGCCTTGCCACCCTCACCGCTGCCCGAGCAGTCAGCTCTGCCTCCTTCAACGTGCTGCAGGCGGCCGATGATTGGCCTAGTCTCTTCCCATCCGCGATCCTGACGGTCAACCCCTGATCGATCTTCTCCTCGATGTGCTCCACCGCGGAATCGTCGACGTAAAGGCTGAGCGTTCTTGTCGCGACGCCATATATCTCCACTTGATCCGGCCCTTCCTTGGCCGCGGTCCTGTAGGCGCCGCTCATTATTGAATCGAGGTCCATTCAACCGCCTCCCACGACGAGCTTGGACCTGCAGTATGGACCGCCGCCAGACACCCACACGAAATCCTCGATCCCTTTCCCGCACATGCCTCCGTCCAACTGGACATTATTCCCGACGGCATCGGTCGTCTTCAGAATCTCAAGGGCGCTTCCCGTCGTCGTGAACGACCTTATCATGTCCGTGATCTCGCCGTCCTCGATGACAAACCCTCTGAGCGTCTTCGCTTCGAACCCTCCTCCGACCGGGTCCTCCATTCCGCTTATCGACTTGTCCGCCAGGACTCCGAATTTCACGCCTTCGATCATCTCCTCGAGAGTCCAGTCGCCCGCATCGAAGAAAGTGTTCGTCATGCGAACCCAGATCCTCCTTCCGAAGTCCTGCGCCCTGCCGTTGCCAGTCGGCGTCACTCCCATGCCCGCCGCTGTCTCCAGGCTCTGAAGATATCCTTTGTAGATCCCGTTCTCGATTATGACGGTCCTGGAGCTCGGCGTCCCCTCATCATCGAAAGGTATCGTCCCGAACGCGCCTTTGATCGTCCCGTCATCGACCATCGTGATCAGATCGCTAGCAACTTTCTTGCCGACAGCACCGGTGAGGAAAGACCGTTCATGCACGATCTCGTCGGCCTCGCTCGCATGACCTATGACCTCGTGAGCGAGAGTCCCTGTGTTCTTCGGATCGCTGATGCAGGTCATGTATCCGGAAGGTGGCTTCTTGGCAGCCAACATCTTCACCGCTTCTTCCCCGGAAAGCTTTCCCATCGCCATGACATCGTTCTCTTTCATCAGTTCGAATCCCTTGGTGCCATCCGCGATCTCGAAGTACATCTCCTGACGGCCGCCGTCGGAGGCTATGGTGAACGCGATCAATCGCGTCCTTACCTCCTCCCACTTCAAAGAGGAACCGAACGAATTGACCAGGAGGTTCGTCCTGACCTCGTCCCGGTAGTCCGAGTTCGAATTTGCGACCCGAGGATCGACCTTCTGGGCCTTGTCGAGGTCTGCAACGTACCCCAGCTTCTCATCGATCGGGACATCGTCTGGATGGACGCGGACGTCCGCCCTGACCTGCCTGTTCCTAGAAGGTGAGTCCGGGATCCTGGCCCCTATTGCCCCTCCCAGCCTGGCGTTCTTGGCCGCCTGCAGGCAGGACTCGAGAAGCGTCTTCTTGTCCAACTGGACCGTCGTTGCGTATCCCCAGGACCCTCCGACCCTCGCTCGGAAGCATGCCCCTCCGAGGCTCTGCTCGGTCAGGGTCCTGACGGAACCGTCCACGATCTTGATCGATGTGCTCTTCCGTACCTGGTACTTTGCGTCGCAGAACTCAGCGCCCTCCGACAGCATTCGCTCCACCGCGGTCCGAAGCATGTCTTCCACTCAGATCACCGTCAGTCCTTTCGATGCGGTAGTCAGGACATCGCAGCCGTTCGCTTTGACGCACACGACATCCTCGATCCTGATCCCACCATATCCGGGGATGTACAACCCTGGCTCGACCGT
>JAJRAG010000079.1 GCA_028682925.1 Methanomassiliicoccales archaeon | reverse complement strand
TATGTATCCAGGATATTCAAGAGGACCGGGATACTCGATTCTGAGGACTACGGGGAGATACAACGGTACGTCGAGTCGATAGTGCCTCCGAAACCCGAGATATACGGGAAGTTCTACTCCCGCCTGGTTCAGCTGGCCAAGACTCACTGCAGGCCGAGGCCGATCTGCAGAGGTTGCCCATTAGAGCACGAATGCGCTTTCAACGCGCGAAAAGGAAGATGATGTTCCCCACGATCGTGGAGAAAAGGACTGAAATCGTTAGCGGGATCAGGAACGGGATCTTCGGAGTGACCCAAAGGTCTTCGCCTCCAGACTTCTCAAGCTCGTTGTAGACCTCGTCGTACGAATCCATCGTCTTTGGGAAGAGCGTCACCTTTCGTCTTCCTTCGACGACATACTCGAGTGGCCAGACAAACTTCTTCCTGGCCTCGCCAATAGACATCCGGTAACCGAAAAACATCACGGGAAGTCTCGCGTCCCCTTTGGAAATGTTGTAGGCGAACAGCCCTATCGGCACGATGATCGTGATCAATGCTGCGTCGAAGAGGATGAGAAGGGAAAACGGAAAGAGATACTGGACGACGTCGACAGGGATGGGGATCAACGGAAGAAAATCGAACACTGGGTAGACTGGGAAGACTATCGAGAATGCAAGAAGGGCTTTGGCGTCGGCACCTCCTTTTATGATATTGAATTGATAGAAAACGAAGATTAGGGCGAACATGAACAGAATCGACATCAGTTGCCAGAGATACGCGGATTGCCAGTAGAGCGCCACCAGCGCTGCCAAAACGACAAACGCTATGATGTAGAGTACGATTGGGATGGGATTCAATCCTTCCTCGAACATCCCCTTCCTGTCCCACAGAGTGTCCAGGAACAGTATCCCAACCGGCACGAGGAACAAGATGTAAAGCGGAGATACGCCGTCCAGGTATATCTGGGCTGCGAGAATTATCATACCGAAGACGCCCAATACGAACCAGTAGATGTCCGAAGCCGTCCTGGACTTCCAGTCCGATCGCGATGCTGCCAGCATTATGATGAACGCGAACGCCACCCTGAGGACCGGAATCGCATCCATGCTACCCCAGCAATTCAATCTGGACTTAAAAATCTTTGTCAGATCGTGAACTTCGAGAGAGAAAGAATACATGCGAAGAAAGGAGCGGATCTTCAATCGACAAGATGCAACCCCAGGTCCTCGGCATGATTCTTCACTTCCAAGTACTCCTCTCTTTTCAGATCGCGACAGACGTCATCATGCTCAAATGCCCTATGCATAGGTCTGTACTGGTCCATCACATTCACCAGGGCGTTCGGAAGATGTTCCGCTAGCCAGTCCATGACCGGAATCGAGCAGCAATCGACGTGACTCGGCAAGACAAGATGCCGGACGATCAATTCCGAGTTCCTTGCCGCCCTCTCGTGGTTCCTCGTGACGATTCTCCCGTATTCCTTGACTCCAGATAGCCTCTCTGCACAGAAGTCGTTCCCATACTTGAAATCCGTCAGGTACACATCCACAATGCCGTCGAGAAGGTCCATTGACCTCTCGGTCATATACATGTTCGAGTTCCAGATCTGAGGTATGTTCGTCCGCAAGTGCCGGAGAACATCTACTATGTATGCGAGGTTTGGGGTCGGATCCCCTCCGACCCAATTCACGTTCGCCGCCTTCACTCGATTGGAGGTTGACCGGGCTTGAGTGCCAGACCCCGCCGTCGCGTCGAACCTCCTTGCTATTATCTCGGCAAGTCGCTCAGGCGAGATACATGAGCCGCCCGAGGGATTGGTCGAGATGTCGTAGTTCTGACAAAAAGCGCACTTGAAATTGCACCCCGAGAAGAAGATCGTATGCGAAGGTATGAGAGGTGGCTCCTCCCCATAATGAAGGAATTCGCTTGATATTCTTGCATCCAGCACACCGCACCTGCCCTTCCTTCCACCAGTTCTGTCGACGCCGCATTTCCACTCGCATATGTAGCAATGGCCAAGCATTCGATGTGCAAGCTCTGATTTGAGATCCAACAGATTCCTTGCCTCCATTCCAGAGACGCCTTTTTCTTCCTCTCTCGATTGAGGTCTTCCCAACGTCTCCCGAATCTCTCGTTCGTGGGTGCTCCAGAGATCGTCCTCCTTTTGCTCCGGCCTGAAATCGGATCTCGTCGCCTGAAGCGACATGTATCGCGCTCTCTCCTTACCGTTCAGTATTCGATAGTAACGTTCGAGAGGATCGGCCATAGGACCACATTTCCTAAAGTCAGATCACCTTAAGAGGTTTCCGAAACGGCACGTGAATATGGTGTCAATTTCCAAGGATCTCGACGGCACGGGTCTCGATTAAATATTTTAGCATCCGCCCCTATTAGTCGGTAGCAACCGTAGGGCATGGAGGGGTTCCTTTGGAAGTCATGGACGCTATTAAAGGAAGACGAAGCATTCGAAGATACAAGAAGAAGATGATCCCAGAGAACGACCTGATGGGGATTCTCGAAGCAGCTAGACTTGCTCCAACTGGAGCGAACAGACAGTTCTGGAAGATGATCGTTGTGCTGGACGATGCGAGGAAGAGGGCGCTAGTACCTCTCTGCAAGAGCCAGAAGTTCATAGAGGACTGCTCTGCGTTCATCGCTGGGGTCGATGATCTCAGCCAGAAATGGAACAGGGTCGACCTGGCGATAGCGTTTGACCATCTGAGCCTGGCAGCTCATTCAAAAGGGCTGGGAACGTGCTGGATAGGAGCATTCGATCCTGAGAAGGTCGCGGAGTACCTCGATGTACCAAAAGGACAGGTTGTCACCGTGTGCATGACGCTAGGCTATCCAGATGAGGTACCAGATGCGAGAACACGGAAACCGGTCGAAGAGCTCTTCCACTGGGAGAAGTACGGGGGGAGGAAATGAGACTTGTTCGTGAAGCCGATCTCAAGATCGTGACCGTCGATGGCGATAGGGGGCAGGTACGCATCAAGGACGTTGTTGCCGATGAGAACTTCGTTTTCGGACTCAGAGAGACCGGTCCGAACTGCCTCGTTCCGAAGAAACCTCACAAACACAGACTCAGACAAGCAATGTACGTATTGGAAGGATCTGGGACCGTCACAAACGGCAAGGAAAAGATGCCATTCAATAAAGGAGATTTCATACTATTCGACGGGAACGAGGAGCATTACTTCGACAGCAACGGAATGAATCTGAAGATGATCGAAGTACGCCTCCCGTAGATGTGATTAGTTGTCGCTAAATCGACAGAAGGTGCGCAGATAGCGATCGGATGAACGCGTATTCCTAGTGAGTCGTAGGCTACCGGATGAGGATGGCCAGGCAACAGTCCGTCAGCAGACTCGCCCGCTCTTTTCAGGGGTAAAGTACTTAAATGCCTAGTCATTCTGCCTAAACAATAGTGAAAGTATGACACCTAAACTATCGGAGTATGTAAGAACGGAGTACGTCTGGGCGTCCGCAAGGATCGGATTAGGATTCATAATCCTTTGGGCGTTCCTGGACAAGACCTTCGGTTTGGGTTTCGCTACGAAGGCGAGCAATTCGTGGATAAACGGAGGATCGCCGACGACTGGTTTTCTAAAGTTCGCAACAAGTGGCATCTTTGAAGGACTATTCTCAGGTCTGGCCGGGAACGCAGTAGTGGACGTTCTCTTCATGCTGGCCCTGTTGCTTGTCGGCATCGCCCTGATACTAGGGGTGGGGATGAAAATCGCCACAATATCAGGTGGCCTGCTCATGTTGCTGCTATGGATGACCAACGTTCCCCCAGCGAACAACCCGATCCTGGACGAACACATAATCTACCTGATTCTGTTGATCGGCCTGATGAAGGTGAGAGCTGGACAGACACTTGGACTTGGGAAGTGGTGGTCGAATATGTCCCTGGTCAAGAGGTTCCCAATACTAGAGTGATTGCCTCTGAATTGTCTAGCGGCCCCAACGCACCTGGTGAGGAGCCTTCGACCCCTTTTCTCGTTTTGGCACCTCGCCAGGACCTTTTTTTTTGTTTTCCTGAAGTCAAATATCTTCTGTAGAATCGGCGTGTATCTCGAGGACAATGGCTCATGCGCAATTGATTTATGTCTTGAGCACATTTAGGTCGGGGCACTGTTTTACCGTTTCCAGCCCGCCAATCCAGGAAATGGATAAGGTGAATGGATGAGCGCAGGCGGGCAGCTCGGAATGGAAGACGCCGAGAAACTCGATCGAGACCACATGAAAAGGATTCGTCGGCCAAAACCATATCATGTCGTCTGGTTCTGGCTCTTCATGGCATGGATGTTTTGCTACATAGACCGAAGCATCACGGGACCGGTCGTGTCGTGGATGATCGACAACGACATAGGATTTATGAGGGACGCCCCGATGCCACATGCGCTCGGAGGAATAATCGGAGGAATGTTCTTCGCGGGATACATGTTGACCCAGTTCCCGGCGGGCTATCTCGGGGACAAGTACGGACGGAAGGTGATGATCGTGATAAGCACCGCCTGGGCCGGGGTGGCGACCCTGCTGAGCGGACTCACCAGATCCCTCAGCGGATTCGTCGCCGCCAGGGTTCTGACCGGCCTGGGCGAGGGAGCCTACTACTCCAACGACAGGGCGCTGGTGAGCGCGGTGACGCCAGAATCCAAGAAGGGGTTTGGTATGGGGATCGTATTCGTTGGCCTGGCTACCGGTCTCACCTTCGCGACGGTGGCGACCCCCTACATAATCGACTTCGCGGCGATGACCTGGGGAAGCGAAATTGCCTGGTCCGTTCCCTTCCTGATATTCTCGATACCAACTTTGCTCGTCTCGATAGGAGTGTGGAAATTCCTGAGGGACCCGAGGAAAGAGAAGGAAAGATATCTGCCCGCGCTAACGAGACTCGTTGCGTACTCGGTCGTCTTCTTGACCGTGATAATGACGACATACCTCATCACTGTCAGTGCTGGATTGGGAAGCATATATCAAGCGATCGCGGTGGTGGCGATCGCAATGGTCTTGATCGCGGTAATATATCGATCGCTGGGCCAGAAGAGCGCCAAGGTGCTGATGGATAGGGACCTGTTGCTGATGTACGTCTCGGCGATACCGATCCTGTACACGCTCTGGTTCTTTGGATTCTGGGCTTTGCTGGTGGTATCAGAGGCGTCGAAAATGGGAATCTCCGGTGCCGCGGTCTACGTCGGCTTCTTCGGAGTGGCAAACGGAATCGGGTATCCCTTGGGAGGAAGGATATGCGACCGGGCTGCGAACAGGGGGATTGGGAGGAAGAAGGCCTATTTGCTCCTGTGCCTCCTCGATGCGATTTTCGTCGCGGCGCTGGCAGCGTACATCGGAGCGGGCGGCGCTGACATACTCGTTCTCGGCATCCTCGTCTTCTGCATCGGTGTCCCCTTCGCGGCGATGCAGACAGTGCATATGACCCTTACATCCGATCTAGCGCCGGAGGGACAGATGGCCCAGGCCTTCGGCATGTGGAACCTAGTGGCAGAGATAGGGGCGGTCATCTCGCCGGTACTGTCTGGCACGCTGAGGGACATGACCGGGAGCTGGACAACAGCGATCGTGTTCAACGCGATCCTCCTGGCGACAAGCGCGGTCTTGGTCGCCATGATAAGGAGGAAGGGGACTTGCGTCGACTGACGGATGCAGCGACATCGATTTTAAGCGCGAAGGCCGATTATTGTATCGATGATGATTGGGTCGGTCGGGGACGTTCACGGAAGGAAGTTCCTGGAGATCCTGAAGGAGCAGAGAAAGATGGAGCAATTGGAGCTCTTGCTGCTCGCCGGTGACATGACTGACAGCAACGATCTCGATCAGTTCGACCTGGCAATCGATGAACTGAGACGCCTTGGAGGCGCGCCGATGATCGGGGTGTTCGGCAACGAGGAGTACGATGAGAGCCATCAAGAATACAGAAAGAGGAAGGAAATCACATTTCTGGACGATGAAGTGATGACCTTTGAAAAGGAAGGGATGAAGGTGAAAATCGTCGGCACGACCGGTTCACTTGACAGACCGACCTGGTGGCAGCGCACGAATCTGCCAGACATATGGAGACGCTACCAGCTCAGGATCGAGAAGGTCTCGCAGCTCCTGACAAGGGACGATGCGGACCTCCTGATCCTCCTCGCCCACTACGCGCTCACCTACAAGACCTTGGTGGGGGAGAAGGAAGACAGATACTCGGAGATGGGATCGAGAAGGTTCGAATCCATCATCCTGGAGACGGGGCCGGACATCGTCCTGCATGCACATGCACATGGGGGAACAAGAACCGCGACGATACTCAAGGAGCAGAAAAGCCTGGAAGACTTCGGAAAGGGAACAAGGAAGATAACCATATACAACGTTTCCCTGCCTCTTACGAGATCGATCACTTGCTTCGACGCGCGAAAGGAAGATGGGAATCTGCACATCATGAAAAGGGAGTGTGGTTGATACGAAGGATTTCGCAGAACTTGTGTTGGACGCGACCGTTCAGATACCAAAGGGAATGGTGTCGACCTATGGGGACATCGCGAACGCGCTGGGAGACATTGCTTCCTCAAGGACCGTCGGAAAGATACTCGCATGGAACCCGAGGCCAATAGTGGTCCCGTGCCACAGGGTCGTATACTCGAACGGAGAGGTCGGTTGGTACTCCGGGAAGGGAAAAGGCAACGAAAGGAAGACCGAGCTGCTCACGAAGGAGGGAGTGAGAATAAAGGATGGCAAGGTCCAGAATTTCGATGCGGTCAGATTCGCCGATTTCAAGATCGAACCGATGCTCAAGGAGCTCAGGGAGGAGCAGGAGATCTTGAGGGGAAGGGTCATCGAGGACGATCGTTTCGGAGAACTGAGGTACGTGGCCGGAGTGGACGTCTCCTATGCCGATGATGATGCGTTCGCGGCCATGGCCGTCTACGACTGGGCCAAGAATCTAATCGTGGACCGGATGACTGTGAGGGGCAAAGCGGATTTTCCATACATACCATCCTATCTGGCTTTCAGGGAGATACCTGTGATCGCGGATCTGATCAAGAATCGGAAGGACACGATCTTCCTTATCGATGGCCAGGGAGTTCTCCATCCAAGAGGCCTCGGAATAGCCTCTCACATCGGGGTTGCCCTTGACGTACCGACGATAGGTGTGGCAAAAAGCCTACTGAGCGGAACGGTCGAGAACGATAGGCTGGACGAATCGCCGATCAGGCTCGACGATCGCAAACGAGGTTATTTTCTGAGAGGACCGGGGAGGCATCCACTTTACGTTTCAGTCGGACACAGGGTGTCCTTGGGTTCCGCGGTCGACATCTGTCGGAGATTTCTCGAGGAGAAAGTGTCCGACCCTATGCGAGAGGCCCATAGACTCGCGAACAGCACAAGGAGATCAGCCTTGGGGTCAGGAGAAGGAAAAGAATGAAAATCGCAGTCTTCGGAGCGGGCGCCCTCGGCAGCCTTCTCGGAGGGCTCCTATCCACCAAGCATGATGTGACGCTGATTGGACGAAGGGCTCACGTCGACGCCATCAATCTCAAAGGGCTTGAGCTCTCAGGAATTGTGAATGAAGTGGTCTGGCCGTCTGCACGAACAGATGCGACAGGGCTCGAACCGCAAGACATAGTCCTCGTGACGGTGAAAGCATACGACACCCGAAAGGCAGCCACCTATATGTCGCCACTGATAGGGAAGGGCACGATCGTAGCATCCCTGCAGAACGGATTGGACAACATCAAGACATTACATGACTTCTACGATCAAAGGACGGTTGGCGGTGTCACATCCTGCGGGGCTACATATCTAAGCCCAGGTCGCGTACGTTTCGCAGGCAAGGGAGATCTGATCTTCGGTTCGACGGCGGGGAGAAAGGATCTCGCAGAGTCTGTCTGCTTTGCCTTTGGCGGAACCGGCATCCCATGCCAGTCGACGAATGACATCATGGCCGAGGTCTGGATGAAGGTGATCGTGAATGCATCGATCAATCCGATCACTGCGCTCGTAAGACATGAGAACGCATGCATAGAGGAGGACGTGGAACTGAAGGAACTGGCCAGGAGAGTCTGCGAGGAGACGGTCCTGGTCGCGAAGGCCTCTGGAGTTCGCCTACCAAGATGTGACCCATTCTCCAAAGTGATGGGTGTCGTGGCAGCCACGAGACTGAACAGATCCAGCATGCTGCAAGATGTCGAAGCAGGCAAGAGGACAGAGATCGACGAGATAACCGGTGCCGTGGTCAATGAGGCCAGAAGGTTTGAAATCGCGACACCGACGAATGAGACCCTTTGGAGGCTGGTGAAGTCCCTGGGGTCCGTGAGACCATAGTATGGTCTCTGTAGATATCTTGAACCCACGCAGAAGATGTGGAACGGGAGAAGTCGGTCGGGCCTCGACGGATTTCCCCCGAAGATTGTCTGGACTACCTTGTGGAAAGGTTAATAACCCGACACCTCGATTTTGATGCGTGGTAGCATGGTGGTTGTAAAGGAGCTTGCTGAGAAGGCCCTCGCATTCAAGGAGAGAGGACTGAGCGAGAGGGAGATCGCAGATGATCTTCACCTGTCCATTGATACCGTCAAGTATCTGCTGGAGAAGGGCATAGAAGGCACCCTGCCTCCAACTGACATCAAAATCGGATGGAGGAGCGTTGGAGTGTATGGGAATCGGATCGGCCTCATGAGCGAGATATTGGCGGACATCACGCTCGAGGAACTGGACAAGAGCAATTCCGATGTAGACGTCGTGCTCGGGATATCGATCAACGGAGTCCCGTTCGCGACGATCGTCTCCGAGCTCCTTGACTCTGAGGTCGCTGTCTACAAGCCTCCAGTCGAAAGGGGGAAGAAGGGAGGAGCGTTCAGCTCCAACTACGCGTCCGTCGAGGGAAAGAAGGTTCTGATCGTCGACGATGTTCTGTCAACTGGATCGACGGCCGAGGAGGCCATCAAGGATATCAGGGAGGCAGGCGGCACCCCTGTGCTTGTCGTTGTCATTGTGAACAAGAGCAGCCTGAATGAGGTCGGAGGAGTTCCTCTCAGAGGAGTGATCAGGGCAAGATCCATGGGAGGCACGATTCTCGGAGGCGGACCTCTGCATTCGTTCCCATACGGATGAGAGACATCAAGAGATCCGCGACTTCCAGTGGAAGGAAGCCTGGTGCAGAAGAAAGGATTAGTGAACACGACCGAGTTGAGATCCTGGCCAGCCTGCGCGGACCCTCATCCTGGGTGGGGGGGCTGGTCCCGGAGCAGGAGGAGATTGAGGGCAAGAGAATCCCGCTCCGCGACGTCGTCTACAGATACACAGCGGTGCAGACCCCCACCAGTGACGATATCGAAGGGGCTCTTGCTCTCGCAAACGTCCTGCAGAAGAAGGCGGAGGGACTTGAGAACGTCATAGGGACCGAAGACATATCCAGATCAAAGGCAATGGAGCTTGAGGAGCATGTCAGAGGACTCCTGAAGGCTTCCGACGCCCTGAGGCATCTCAAGGGCGACGCACTGGAGATCAAGGCGAGAGCGCTCGATTCCAAGGTCGCGGATGAACGACGTTGGCTGGAATTTGTGAGGAGGATAAGGTGATCCGCGCGGGATCGTACCAATCTGCACTATCCCTCAGAATCACCCTACTTTTCGGAAGAATTAAATAATATTCTGCCGTTGTCCTCAGAAAGAATACGAAAAATGAGCATCAATGAAGAAAGGGAGGAATCTAATGATTGATCATTTGGACGAAAGGATCATTGAGATCCTGAGGAAGGATTCCAGGAGACCATTCGTGGATATTGCCAACCAGCTGAAAGTATCGGAAGGGACCATTAGAAGCAGGGTGAGGAAGCTCATCGACGACAACGTGATCCAGTCGTTCACTATCAAAACGACTGGAAAGAATGTCAAAGCAATAATCGAGATAAAGATCGACGTGAACGTGAACACCGCCGAAGTGGCTGGTGAAATCTCGAAATTCGAAGGCGTATCGGACGTATTCGAGGTCACTGGCGACGAGGACATCATTGCCATCATTGATGTGAACTCCTCCCCTCAATTGAACGACATCATCGAGAAGATACGAAGATTCGACAACGTCCAGTCCACAAAGACCAGACTCATATTGAAGGAACATGTTGGAGGAGAGTAGATGTTCAAGGGCTGCGCGACCGCCCTGATAACCCCCTTCACAAAGGACGGGAAGATCGATGAGCAGGGACTTAGGGAGCTCGTCGACTTCCAAGAGAGCCAGGGAGTGAAGGTGATAGTCCCGTGCGGAACGACAGGCGAGTCAGCCACGCTGACCCACGAGGAACATCTCAAGGTAATCGAGATAGTGGTCGATCAGGTGAAGAAGGGAAAGGTAATCGCGGGAGCCGGCAGCAATGCAACGCACGAGGCGGTCAAACTGAGCAAAGGAGCGCAGGACCGAGGTGCGGTCGGCATACTCTCGATCTCACCTTACTACAACAAGCCGACCCAGAAAGGCATATTTGAGCACTACAAGACAGTGGCCGGGGCTATCGATGTCCCCCTCATCATCTACAATGTTCCAGGAAGGACCAGCTCGAACATCGAGGTCTCCACGGTTCTGAAATTGGCCAAGGTGCCTAACATCGTCGGGATCAAGGAGGCCAGTGGGAATATCGTTCAGATCATGAGCCTCCTCGCACAAGCGCCGAAGGAGTTCAACGTCTTCTCCGGAGACGATGCCCTGACCTTCCCGATGATGACAATGGGAGCAAGGGGCGTCATATCCGTCGCGTCGAACGTCGCCCCGAAGATGGTCAATACGATGGCGGACCGGCTATTGTCCGATAGAATGGAGCAGGCACGAAGACTTCATTTCCGTCTTCTTCCGCTGTTCAAGAACCTGTTCATCGAGACGAACCCGATCCCGGTGAAGACCTCTGTGAGGCTCATGGGCAAGCCAGCGGGCCCATTCCGGCTGCCATTGTGTGAGATGGACCCGACCAATCTGGAGATACTCAAGCACACTCTGACCGATCTCGGGGTGATTTGAACCGACAGATGGGTGCTCCGATGATACGGGTCGTGGTGGGCGGGGCCACTGGAAAGATGGGCAGCATGGTCTGCCAGTTGGTCCAGAGACAAAAGGACATGCAGCTGACCGGGGGGATCGTCTCCTCCAGGGGAGGGAACGCCGGGAGAGTCATTGCCCCAGGCATAGTCTCCATGGGAGACGATCAGCTCGAAAAGGCGCTTCAGAACGCTGACGTCTACGTCGACGTCACATCCCCGGGTGCTGCGGAGAAGAATCTCTCCAAGGTCGCAAGGTCGGGGATCAATTCAGTCGTCGGCACGACCGGCATATCCGAGGATACGTTGGAAGAGTTCTCGAAAGTGGTCAGGCAACACGATGTCTCAGCAGTGGTGACGCCCAACTTCTCCATCGGCGTGAACGTCTTCTGGAAGACCTGCGGCAATCTTGCAGCTGCGCTACCTTCCTACGAGGTCGAGATCATCGAAGTGCATCATAGCATGAAGAAGGACGCGCCGTCCGGGACCGCGAAGAGGGCTGCGGAGATAATAGCTGGCTCAACTGGCACAGACAAGATGGTGTACGGTCGACATGGAGTAGTGGGAGCAAGAGGCAGAGAGATCGGCATACACTCGATCAGGGCCGGAGATGT
>JAJRAG010000078.1 GCA_028682925.1 Methanomassiliicoccales archaeon | reverse complement strand
GTTCCTCACCGAGTAAGCCGCCTTCTCCGTCATGACAACTTTGAGACCAGCGGCCACGTGCTTCTTCAAAGCGCTGCTGAACTCACCTCCGCCGATAGTGTCTCCGAGAATGAAGAGATCCTTATGTGACTCGGTCACCCTCCTCACCGCCCCGGCGTACTGTCTGATTGGAGAGGGAAGCACCATCTTGATGCAGTTCTCGGGGTTCTTGTCTGAATCGATCAACATTATGTCGGTTGTCCCTACCCCGATGTCGATGGCAAGCGTTCTCATTCGATCACGACCTATGAGCGGACTCTCTATGATGGTATGAAGGTTCGACGAAATCAGCTTTGCCTCGAGTCCTTTCGGACCTCTGGTAGCGTTCTGGTCGCGATCATCGAAAATTGCTAAATACTCCAGAAGGAGCTACTGGACTGGGAGAACAACAATGAAGGTGCTAGTGACCGGAGGTTCTGGCTTCATAGGTTCGCATGTGTGCGAACACTTCGCATCGCTCGGGAACGCCGTGGTGGCGTATGACAACCTGAGCCGATCCTCTCTTCTCCTGAAGAAGGAGGGGAAGAGCGCGACCTCCAACTGGGATTTCCTCAAAACGCTGAGGCACATCAAGACCATAAGGGGCAGCACGCTCGACTATTCGAAACTGAAGAGCGTGATGGAGGATGTGGATGCGATCGTGCACACCGCCGCTCAGACGGCTGTGACCACCTCGCTCACAGATCCCAGGACCGATTTCAACACGAACCTTCTCGGCACATTCAATGTCCTTGAGGCTGCACGCAATTCGAAGACGAATCCCTGCATCGTCTTCTGCTCCACGAACAAGGTCTATGGGGAGAACGTGAACTCCGTCCCGATAGTCGGGAAGAAGAAGAGGTACGCATACGAAGACCCGAAGTTCCGCGGAATATCTGAGTCGTTCTCGATAGACCAGTCGAAGCACACGCCCTATGGCTGCTCGAAGCTGGGAGCCGATCTATATGTCCAAGACTATGCTCACACCTATGGAATGAAGACCGCGGTCTTCAGGATGAGCTGCATCTACGGACCGAGACAGTTCGGCGTCGAGGACCAGGGATGGCTTGCTTGGTTCGTCATAGCGAATCTGACGGGTCAGCAGGTGACTATCTACGGCGATGGAAAACAGGTCAGGGACGCGCTGTTCGTCGAGGACCTCGTCAGAGCTTTCGAGGCGTTCATCGCGAGCGGGACCAAGGGCGGAGTCTACAATATTGGAGGGGGGTCCAAGAACACGATCTCGATCCTCGAGCTTGTCGACATGATCGAGTCTCTGAGCCGGAAGAAGTTCAAGATCGCTCATGGGAATTGGAGATCGGGGGACCAGAAGGTCTACATTTCCGACATTGGCAAGGCGATGGCGGAGCTCGAGTGGGGCCCGAGGGTCGGCGTCGAGAAGGGCGTCGGTAGACTCTATGAATGGGTCCAGGACAACATGACCCTGTTCAAAGAATCAAACCAGTGAAGTTCAGGGAGCAGACGAATCGCTATTCCGCCCGGCGGTCCGACCACTATCGACGTCTCTGCTGAGAAGAACACCAAGAAAAACGAAGACGACCGGTGGAAGATCACACCCTCGTAGGTCCTCCCCATTCATCCTGGAGAACATCCTCATCAGATTCGCTCGCCTGATCGCTCTCCAATTCGCGCCTAACCATCTCCGGAACTCGGCCGACACCTTCGATCTCCCAGACCTTCAGTCTTATAGGATTGGGACCAATGGCGACGATGGAGTTCGTGAACTCTGTGACCTCTCTGCGATATTCTTCCGCGTCCTGCGGGGTAATCCAACACATCTTCAGCCTCTTGTCTCCCAACCTCAGTCCAGCAAGCATCGCATTGAGGAGAGCGATCCGCTTCCTCACCCGACCGATTGCATTTTCATGGCGACAGCTTCCTCTGCTGCCAGACATCACCAGTATGCCATCTATGCCCCGAGCGAATGCCTTTATTATCCACTCGGGCTCGATCTCGGCGCAGCAAGGGACCCGAATGGAGCGGAACTCGGTCGGCAGCTCGAGTCTCATGATGCCTGCCAGATCAGCCGAGAAGTAAGTGCACCAATTGCAAGTGAAGACGATCACCTTTGGGGCGAAGATGTCCCGTGCGAAACCTCGACTAGAGATCGAATCGATCTGTGCCATGACCTGAGCGTCGAGGTGTGAGATCAGATCCTTCGCGCCGTTCGGACACGCCACGACGCAGGCTCCGCAATCATTGCAGGTCTCGAGATTCACCTGGGCGATACGTTTCCACCTCCTATCCGGGTCACTTACGATTTGAACAGAATTCGTTCGGCAAACGGTGCGGCAGACTCCACATCCATCACAGAGGCAAGGTTCCAACAGCGCCACCGATCCGCCTTCCTCGGACGATCCGAGGGCATTTGCCTTCGCCACTATCATCGCGAGCTGGTCGCAGGCTTTGACCGTGGCCATCCTGGGAAGCTTGGAGTGTACCATGGAGCATTGCTCTCTCAGGTTCGCCATGTCCACCGCAATCTTGGCAGGCGAACCGTTGCCTAGGACGGTCTTGAATTTGCTTAGATACAGAAGGGGAGAGCACGCTCCGAGGACGATCTTGTTCATCGAGTAAAGCCCGATCGCCTTTCTCATCTCGTCTATACCTTCATCGGAGCAGAGAGCCTCGCCAATCTGGACCGAGACGACGTTCTTGAGAGAGCTGGCGAATTCGAGCACGTTTTGAAGGTCGATCGTCCTGGCAATGCACCCGCTACATTTGCAGAGGAATATCCCTATGCGTGCAATGTTCGTTTCTTCAGTCAAGTCTCTCGTTCCCCCCGAAGAGCAGACAATCGATATACGACGATCGTCTTTGAGACTGCACCTCAACAATGAGACCTCTTCATATATGTTTCGCTCGAGATAGAAGAGTGGATTTTCGTTGCTGGGCGAAGAGAATCATTGACAACCGAGAAGATGTCAGAATAGGATAAAGGAGCAGAGAAGCCGCGAGACTCCTAGACTTCTCCGCTGTTCAATCGTTGGCGTTCTTCACTGGGATTTCCAAAGGCCGTGGATGTTGCAGTATATCCTGGCCCTCACGCTCGATGCCCTCGTCTCGAAGCCTGCCTCTGGTTTCATCCCGGGCTTCAAGCATCTCCTCTGCACCGCGCCGTCCCCTATGATCTCGACCCATTCGATGTAGTGCTTCTCCTCCATCGGGTGAGGGATCGATCCTACCTTTACCAACACACCCGTGGACGTTTTCTCGATCACCGGCACGTGCTTCTCCTTCCCTACGTCCGCCGTCTTCTCCTGCAATAGCGTCATCGGCTGGCCGCAACAGACCAACTCCCCTTTCCCAGCGTGCAGCACCTCGACGATGTTGCCGCATATCTCGCACTTATAGACTTGAAGTGTCTCTGCCATGGTTCCGACTCCCGATCAGTGCTCCTCGCTCTCTGTTTGATGGAATGCCTTCGGATGGTCGCACGAAGGACATTTCTCCGGAGGCTGCTTGCCGAAGTGCTGACATCCGCACTACCTGCGGAGCCAACATACCTAATTCGACCTCTTGAACTCCGTTCCAGCCTCGAGCCCGCTCAGCAACTTTGAGACCCGTTCCTGATGATGTCTCTCCGCCTCCGATATCGTGTGAAATTTGGCGGGGACTTGAATGGACACCTCCTTGTTCGCAGTGGCCGCGAACTCAGGATAAATCGACGTGAACTCGTGTCTCGCCT
>JAJRAG010000077.1 GCA_028682925.1 Methanomassiliicoccales archaeon | reverse complement strand
TGAGTCCCGGGGCCAGGAACTTTATGTAGTCCACGAAACGGCCCTCGTATGTGACCTGACCTATCAATACCCCGAATCCCAGTCCCATGGCCACCAGATACAATAGCGGTTCGAGAAACGGGGGCAGAAAGTTTGTCTTCCACGTCGTCAGGAAAACGTCCTTGTTCCTGCGCCATACGGCAAATGATCTCCAGCTTATGTTCGAAATCAAGCTCAGTCTCTCAACCCCCTGCCCGTGAGCTTCAGGAAGACGTCCTCAAGCGTAGCGTTCCTCATCACGTCATAGTTGAGAGAAAGATCTCGATTGATTTCCATTCGGACGGATTCAAGGTCTTTTGCGTAGACGTATATCCTGTCATTGAATCTCTCGTAGGACAGCCCACGATCCTTCAGATAGGATTCTAGAGCGTCGTTCTGACCTGCGATTTCGATGACGCCTGTTCCGATAGCCTCATCAATCAATCGATTGGGAGGTCCCTCCACAAGGATCTTTCCTGTCTCCATTATCACCAGTCTGTCGCAAAGCCGTTCTGCCTCGTCCATGTAGTGCGTCGTTATCAGCACTGTGACCCCTCTGCTCTTGAGTTCTCCTATCTTGTCCCATATCAAGTGTCTCGCCTGAGGGTCTAGCCCCGTTGTGGGTTCGTCGAGGATGAGGATCCTCGGTTCGTTTATCAACGCTCTTGCGATTATCAGGCGACGTTTCATTCCACCGGACAGCTCAGTTATTAGGACGTCGGATTTTTCCTTGAGATGCATGAACTGGAGCAGTTCGTGCGCCCTGCTCGACGCGAGCTCTTTCGGCATTTCAAAGTATCGTGCATACGTCGTCAAGTTCTTGAAAACCGAAAAGTCAGGATCTAGATTGTTCTCCTGAGGCGCTACACCTATCATTCTCTTTATCTCTCTCGGCTTCAAGTTCACGTTCATGCCGAGGACCTCCAGGGTCCCCTTCGTGACCGGTGACGTACAGCAGATCATTCTCATGATTGTGGTCTTGCCAGCGCCGTTCGGCCCTAGAAAACCGAAGCACTCGCCTTCATTTACTTGAAAGCTGATGTCGTCGACTGCAACGAGGGAGTCGAATTTCTTTGTCAGGTCTTCTGCTCTAATGACCACTTTCATGTCAGCCGATGTAATCTGCAAACCTCTTTAACTACTCTCGGGAAATCTGTTCTTTCTGAAGACTGAGGGTAAAGGAATCCGATATCCACTTCTTGAGCGAATTCAATATGTGGACTTCCAAGAAGTTCTTCTTGTGTTCTACTTCTCACTTGCTGGATCATCATTGGGAATATTGAGCGGTCTCGCACCAGGGATTCATGTCAACACACTCGCTATTCTTCTGGTGAGCCTTTATGGTCCGATCCAGACCTCAATGGCATGGATATGCGGCCCATTCGGTGTTGACACCACTCTTTTTCCAGTTCTCATTTCGGCCTTGATCGTGTCTGCCGCCGTGGTTCACTCCTTCGTCGATTTCGTACCTTCCGTTTTCCTAGGGGCACCTGATGAGTCCCAGGTGCTCTCGGTTCTTCCAGGACATAGGTTGCTATTGGATGGTAAGGGTTTGGACGCCATCAGGTCCGCCGCCTTCGGAAGTCTGGTCGGCGCCTTGGTCGCGCTGATTCTGATCGTGCCCCTGAAGTTCCTAATGGGGCCTCCAATCAATTTGTACGATTTGATTTCACTGTCGATTCCATTCGTGCTGGTCATCATTATGATTCTGCTAATAATATCGGAACGTGAAGATGCATTCGTAAGAGCGTTGATTGATGCTAGGGATGGTAGCGTCGACAAATGCGGGTCCATAATCTCCATGGTGCCTCCCTTCCCCCTCAATGGGGATCCGGTCCGAATGTCCGGCTACATGTCAAGTTCGTGGAGTCGTGTCAGGCAATTGAGCAACTCGTTCGGGACTTGGGAAATACGCGTCAAAGACTCTTGTCCATCTGGTTTTGTGACGGTCTCCGGGGTATGGAAGACAATGAGGAGGAGGTGGAGAACGAAGCTGCTTGCCGCATCAATCATGTTCATCTCGGGAATCTGGGGATATATTGTGCTGAACGCTAGACTCCCGGGACATCAGCTTTTCTGTGGATTCGGAGACACCCCCCTTTTCCCTTTGTTGACTGGTCTTTTTGGGCTTCCTACACTTGTTTTTTCCCTCACTCCTCGGAGGATCCCGGAACAGGAGAGTTCTTCCACGGGCAAGCTGGAGATGCTGCATGCTCTCAAGGGTGCAGCGATAGGTGGGTTTGTCGGTTGGTTCCCCGGGGTGACTTCCACATCAGGGAGCGTAATTGGATGTCTTCTATCGAATGATAGGGGAACGGATTCTCATACCTCCGCTCGTCGATTCATTACGATAGTATCTTCGGTTGGAACGTCGGCGACTGTCTTCAGTCTAGCCGCACTCGCGATCATAGGGAAGGGGAGGTCAGGCGCGATGGTCGCGATCAAGAATATAATAGGCAAGGATGGCACGGAGGCGCTTGCCTCTCCGACTTCGCCTGAGCTATCTCTCCTTCTCTTTTCCGTAGTGATATCTGCGGCCATCGGATACGTTGC
>JAJRAG010000076.1 GCA_028682925.1 Methanomassiliicoccales archaeon | reverse complement strand
GATGCATGCCCTCCGAATGCAATGAAGCTGCGCATATGGTAATCAGGACGCATTTCGAAATCGAAGAGACCGCGGTCACCATCGTGGCCGAGCCTGAATTCGTGCCAGTCGCTAGAGAGTCGATTTTCAACACAAGGGAAACGATAAAACGATTCATTCGATCGGATCCGATATTCCTCCACACATTGGAACCATATGACCCGCCAACGGACGCGCACCCGGTGATAAAGAGAATGTGCGATGCATCCAGGAAGGCAAACGTGGGACCGATGGCGACCGTGGCGGGAATCGTCGCCGAGGAGGCCGTGCAAGCGATGATCGATGGAGGAGCGAGGCAGGCTGTGGTCGACAACGGAGGCGACATCGCTCTATTCCTGACCGAGCCGATCGATGTGGGATTGTATGCGGGCGAGTCCCGTCTGACGGGATTGGGGTTCAGATGTGAGCCCAGAGATGGTGTCTTTGGCATTTGCACGTCATCGGGAACGGTTGGACCCTCAATCTCGTTCGGTATATCCGACGCGGCGACCGTCGTCTCTCAGGATGTGACGCTGGCCGACGCTTGTGCGACGTGTCTGGGTAACCTGGTGACGTCCAGAGATGATGATGTCCTGAGGGAGGCGCTCGAGAGAGTGTGCTCGATACAAGGGATCGAAGGGGCGCTCATAGTCATAGACGACATCATCGCCATGAAGGGAACGCTGCCATCGTTGGTGGAATCGGGCATTCGCATCGATGACATCGCGAAACGCGATCTGGTCTTCTGAGATGGTCTCTTTGGATTCCACTTCTGGATGCTCACCAAAGTCAGATACGTATAAGTAGGCATTTCCTATTATGTGGAGGAGTGCTACGGGTGAACACATGACACTGAGGTTTGCCGTACCGAACAAAGGGAGGTTGAGCGAGAGGTCCGTCCAGATATTGAAACAGGCTGGGTTTGAGATCGAGGACGGATCGGACCGGAAGTTGTTCGCGGCGGTCAAGGACAGAGATCTTGCGATCATGTTCTTGAGGGCGCAGGACATAGTCCGGTTCGTTCATCAAGGCGCGGTCGACCTGGGCATAACAGGGAAGGATCTGGTCTCGGAGGCGGGACTCGGCGTAGCGACGTTAATCGAGCTGAACTTCGGGTATTGCCGTCTTTCGGTCGCCGTTCCAGAAAGTTCAGGTATAAGTCACATCAAAGAAGTGAAGACCGGTTCGATCGTTGCGACGTCGTTCCCAAACCTGACAAAGAAACACTTCTCAGAGAAAGGTAAGAGAGTGGAGATTACCAGGGTCTCGGGAGCCGCGGAGGTCACCCCACAGATCGGGGTCGCACACCTCATAGTCGATCTAGTCTCAAGCGGCTCGACTCTCAAGACGAACGGTCTGAAGGAGATCGACGTTATCATGGAGTCGAGGGCCGTCCTTATTGGAAACAAGAAGAGCGTCAGGTCGAAGAAGGCCGAGATACAGGAAATCGTCGCGGCCATCAAGAGCGTCTCGGACGCGGAGGACAAGAAGTACCTCATGGCCGACATTCCGGTCGGATCGCTTGAAGAGATCAAGAAGTTCTTGCCAGGCATAGCCGGCCCCACGATCATGAAGATAATGGGCAGGGATGACGTGGTTGCGATCCATGTCGTGGTCGACAAGGACAAGGTCTACGACTCGGTGAACAGACTCAAGAAGCTTGGGGCCACCGGCATACTCATCGTCCCGATCGACAGGATGGTCCCATAGGTGATCTGAAATGAGCGAGGAATGGGTGCGCTCGACGCTCAGAGACGTTTCACTCTATTACAACCCGAAGGTCTCAGCATTCAGAATGGACAACAATGCGAACCTTCTTGGGCCAAATCCGGTCGCGAGGGAGGTCCTGAAGGAATTCGCCAATATGGACGTCAACTTCTATCCCACGACGTATTCCGATCCGTTGCGAACCGCGTTGGGTGAGTACTACGGGTTGGAAATGGAGAATATTGTCGCGGGGAACGGATCCGATGAAGTACTCGATGTCTGCTTCAAAGCCCTGCTTCAGTGCGGGGAGACGGTCGTCACCCCTTATCCTACCTATGCGCTCCACTCGTTCTTTGTCAAGGTGAATGCAGGCAACATAGTCCAGGTGGACCTTGACAAGAGATTCCAACTGGATTCGGATGAAATCAACAAGACCGATGGTAAGATCGTACTATTGTGCACGCCCAACAACCCTACGGCAAATGCATTCCGCATGAAGGATGTGAAGGAGATAATCGAGGGTAGGAATAGACCGGTTATCGTCGATGAGGCGTACGGTGAGTTCGTCAAGGATTCTTTCATTCCGCTAGTCAATGATTATGACAACCTGATCGTCACGAGGACCTTCTCCAAAGCATTTGGATTGGCTGGTATGAGAGTGGGATACGCCGTTTCCAACAAGAAACTCGCGCACATCCTTCTGAGGGCTAAGACCCCGCTGAGTCTCAATCTGCTGAGTGAGATGACCGCGATCGCAGCTCTGAAGAACACAGGGTTCGTGAAGAGGACAATACAGATGGTCGACCGGCAGAGAGGACCGCTTTCGAAAGGTCTAGAATCCCTTGGATTCGAGGTCTTTCGATCCGATGCCAATTTCATACTGGTAAGATCCCCGATACCTTCGGATGAACTTGTGACCAAGCTTGTCAACAAGGGAATCCTCATCAGGGACTTTGGAAAACTGAGGATGATGGAGAACTGCGTTCGTATCACGATAGGTACCGCAAAGATGAACGCCTTTCTGCTGACATTGCTGCGGGAGGTGTTTGGGGAGTGTCGGTGAGCGTCTCGCTCGCCGACTACGGCGTCGGTAACCTTCACAGCATCCGCAAGGCTTTGGAGAACAGCGGGGCGAAAGCGAAGGTGCTCACCGACATGAAGGGCATACTCGAAGCTGAGTGCATAGT
>JAJRAG010000075.1 GCA_028682925.1 Methanomassiliicoccales archaeon | reverse complement strand
CCGACCATCTTCGTCTCCTTGTCGAGGACGTAGAAGACCAGCGCCGTTATCACTCTCATCAGCGGCGTCGCTATGAGGAAGAGTATCCCGAGGTCGATCACCGCGATCGGGTTCCCTTTGACGATCCCATCGACGATCTCAGAAGGGGAGAGGCTTATGTCCGGATTGCTGCCTGGCGAAATCGCGTACATCGCCAGACCGATCGCCATCACCGATACGCTGAGGATCATGCCCGCGATCAGCACGAGCCGGACATACTTGTTCAGCTGCCATTTCTCCATCAGGTCACCTCAGGTAACATTCAGAACCCCCGCTCCTTTCAAGAACATCAGTATGGCGATCGCGACCATCACTACGGCAAAGGCTCTCCTGAGAGAGACGCCAGCAACGAGGTGCGCGATGCGAGAGCCGACCATCGCTCCAAGGAATATGCCGACCGCCACCAATCCCGTCACGACAGGGGACATGAGCCCTTGGCCGTAGTAGATCACTGCCCCAGCTAGCGCTGTGATGCCCATCATGAAATTGCTGGTGGCTGCAGCCGCCTTCATCGGCGCCCCCATCCAAATGTTCATCACCGGGACCTGGACGACCCCGCCTCCCACGCCCAAGAGGCCGGAGAGGGCGCCGGCGCCGAGGCTCGCTCCAAGACCCCTGTCCAGCTTCTTGACGTCGTAGCTGACCTCCCTTCCGTCCTTCTTGTCGACGTAGCTTCCCGAGAGGTCGAAGAACTTCTTCCTATTCTCCTCATCCGTCGGCACGGCGAGCCGCTCGGGCCTCCTGACCATGTAGATCGATGCATAGAGGAGAAGGATGCCGAACGCCACGGCCAAGAGCTGTTGGTTCGTATATACCGCGATCACCGCTCCAATGACCGACCCCACGGTCGTGGCGGTCTCGAGCACCATGCCAAGGCGGATGTTCGACATGCCCTCCTGGACGTAATACGATGCCGCCCCCGTCGAGGTCGCGATGACGCCGACCAGGCTCGCCCCGATCGCCACTTGCATCGGGAACCCGAAGACGAGGCTCAGGGCTGGTATGACAATTATCCCACCGCCTAGACCGAGCAGCGAGCCGAGAAATCCCGCGCCTAGCGAGAACAGCAGTATTCCGACCGCGGTGATGATGTCCATTCAGCACCTGCCGAAGATGTGTGATGAATACCAATGTGCGTAGATAACGATTGCTGGAATCGTTGCGTCGTCCTGCGGTCATATGCGAATATCAAGGCACAGGTCCGCAAAAGGTTATTACCGCTAGCGCTCATCCTCGGCGCATGGACCTCATCCTGGTCCGATATGCGGAGATGGGCCTGAAGAGCGTGACGGTACGAAAGCGCTTCGAGAAAGTCCTCGTCGACAACATAATGGCCGCGCTTGCCGCGGAGAGGATCGAGGGTCTTGTCGAATCGGAGCGCGGGCGGATCTACGTCAGGACAGACAGGATCGAGGAGGCGATAAGGCCCGTGTCGAGGGTATTCGGGGTCGCGTCGCTGAGCGGTGTGATCGAGACGACTTCGAACATGGATGATATCCGATCTCTCGCTGTATCGTATTCCCGAGAGCGGCTGAAGAAAGGAGACAGCTTCGCGATGAGGGTCAGAAGGACCGGTACGCATCCGTTCACGAGCGCCGACGTTGCGAGGGACGTCGGGGCGGCGGTCGTTTCTGCGAATGTTGACTTGGAAGTCACGGTGGACCTCGACTCGCCAGATCTAGAGCTTTTCGTCGAGGTCAGGAACAACAGAGCGTTCGTCTTCAGCGAGTACGTCCCCGGTCCCGGTGGGTTGCCAATGGGAAGTCAAGGCAAGATACTCGCGATCGTCGACAAGGAGAGGGACGTGGTCGCCGCTTGGCTGATGATGAAGAGGGGCTGCAAGGTCGTCATCGTCTCGAGCGCAGATCGTCTGATCGACATACTGGCGAAATGGGACCCGTCGCTGAGGGTGGCGTCTCCCGCTCCCCTGGAGCACCTGACGGTCAGTCACAGAGCCCTGGCCGTTGCGTTCGGCTATGGCGTTGAGGACATTGAAGAGATAAAGAAGCTAAGTCTCCCAGTCCCTGCGTTCTTCCCGCTCGTCGGGATGAACGAAGAAGAGATCGAGAAAAGGTTTGAAGCGATCGGAAGCTGAGATCACTTGCCTTGCCTGTGGTGAGCTCCGATCGATGGCCTGACCTTCTCCGCGCCCTTGCCCTTGTGCATCAGGCCGCGTCCCCTCTTGCCTGCCGAGGTCAGTCCGCGGTACGCGCGTCCTTTGTGAGTCGCATCGCAGATCCAGTTGATCTTCGGATCGCTTTTGATCACAGGGTGGTGCGGGTCGACCATTATGATTTCGTACCACTCATGCCTTCCGTCCCCTCCGACCCAGTATGAGTTGAGGACCTCGAGGTTCGGGTACTTCTTCGAGGCGCGCTCCTCTGCGATCCTCTGAATGCTCTTCTGGGCCGTGATCTTGTTTATCCCCTTCCTCTTGGCCCTTCTGCCCTTTCGGATCTGGGGCTTGTTCATCGAGCCCTTCCTGACCCTTCCTCT
>JAJRAG010000074.1 GCA_028682925.1 Methanomassiliicoccales archaeon | reverse complement strand
CGATTAGGAAGAGGACTCCGAGAATGAGATAGACAATCATGAACACAAAGCACATCAGCTGGCCCCAATAGGCAATCTTTCTTGCGTCCGTGGCACTCGCTGGAAGCCACGGTGGACCTCTACTATCGGCAAAGAATGAACTATTCGCCAATGACATCCCTTCCTATCCCACGCATGACCAGAATGTCACAAGTGGAATTTCCCTTCTTAATATGAATCGCATTCATTCATATTTAATCATATTGCATAATCTCCAGATTGATCTGTGATATCTGGTTACTGGTCCTATGAAGAAACGAATTCCCCCTCGGCATCGATTCGAATGAGTCCGAGATTCAGGTACGGTGAGATAGTGCGGGAAATCATGATACCGTTCACAGAATTGAGAAGATCGTTTGATGTGAATCACTTACTTCCAGTATGTCTCAGCATGTCGACAACTATAAATATGAATCGCCCGCTACGACGAGAAAAAGAATGATCGAAAACAGTGTGAAATGATGAAATACAGCGAGTACAGGTCAGTATACGAATCATTGAATGATCCTACCGACATAAGACACCTTGCGCAGAAATTGAGCCTCGATGAAGAACTTCTCACCGTGATATTCACACAAAAGACCGTAAGAGAGACGACCAGAAAATTCTACAGAGTGAAACGGGACGCGGATCGGCTTGTTAGAGAGTGGAAAAGCGGGAGGAGCATACTGTCGATATCCAGAAAGTGGAGATTCCCACCGATTCTGACGGGGCTGATGATTTTCCAGGAGCTCGGTTTCTCTAAGAAACAGTACTGGAAATATGTAAAGAATCCGGAGCTAATCGAGAACGGAAGGACTAGGAAGGAAATCGCTGAGATAGCGAGAGCGGACATAGTCTACTCGCCCAAGGCATCGGAGAGTCAGTACAAGCGAGGTGCTTGGGGAGAAGAACGCCTAAGAGAGTGGCTCAATTCGCACGAGATAACTTATAGAACCGAGCGAGATCTCAGAGGAGAATTCCCGAAGACCCCAGACTGCCTATTGGACGAACCTGTCAGAGTAAACGGATGGGAAATCAATTGGATCGAGTCAAAGGCGTCTTTCGGCGACAGCATCGAGGTGAAGAAGAATATCAGGAACCAACTCATACCTTACAACGAGCTTTTTGGAAGCGGTTTGGTGGTCTACTGGTTCGGCATAGTTGACGACGTTGAGCAACCGGAGGGCATCATGATCGTCGACTCGTCGCTTGTGAAGCACAGATGCGAGAAGATCGGCAGTGAAAATGAAGAGGAACATAAGTATTACGGACATTGAAGTAGTTCCTGCAATTGAGATGGAAACGATCTCGGCAAGTGACCTAGAGCGATATGCGTATTGTCCTCTGAGCTGGTGGTTAAGCACCAAGGGTGACATCACTTCTCCCGTCCTGGAAGAGGGGGAGAGAGAACACAAAGCCCTCTCGGTCGAACTGTCCGATATCGTCGACCAAGAGGAGAAGGCGAGAATATGGGAGAGAGTTGTGCTCTGGTTCGCCTTGACCGCCACGGCGCTCGCCGTTATCGGCGTCGCCTTCAGACCGTTGGAAAACCATGAAGAATGGAGTAAGATACTAGGCCTATTGTCAATACCTTGGGTCATCTCGGCCATATTCATGCTCTACAGATCCGCCTCAATCAAGGAGAAACGCATGCGCTCGCAATATGAACAAGTAATCGTCATATTCGCGATAATCGCGATGCTCATCACCCTGAATTCCGTGACGACATTGGGTGTGGACCCTGATATCGCAATGATCTACGAGGTTGCGGCGTTGATCTGGCTTATGGGAGCCAGTATCGCGTTGTATGTTTCGATGTCGGCAAGCCAGACAGCTATCCAGAAGAAAAGGAAGAAGGACATAGACGGAGAGATAAGATACGTTGGAAGAAAAGAATCCAAACTGTTGAAGTCTGAACGATATGGGTTGGCAGGAAGACCGGACTATATACTATCGATCGATGGAGAGTTGGTACCAGTCGACGTGAAGACTGGGCGCAAACCTAAAGGGCCTTTGTTCTCGCATATCCTACGCGTGGCGGCCTACTGCCTCCTTCTGAGCGAGGAAGATGGGACCAAGGTCACACATGGAATACTCAGGTATGACAACATCGAGCACGAGATAGAATTCAATGACGAAATGAAGGCGCTTCTAGTCTCAAAGCTGGAGGATATGAGGAGCCTGATCAAGACCCAAGATGTTCATCGGAACCATAACAGAGTTGGCAAGTGTCGATCCTGTTCAAGAAGGAATGTCTGCCCTGAGAGGCTAGCCTGATCACTCGACGGTCACGCTCTTGGCGAGATTCCGTGGCTTGTCTATCGGACAACCCTTTCTCCTCGCGGTGTAGTAGGCCAGTAACTGAAGTGTCACCGCAATCAGCACGGGAGTGAATATCGGTTTGACCTTCGGTATGCCTATGACCCTATTGGCTACTGAGCTCAACTCGGTGTCGTCGTCATACCCGATAGCAAGCACCGGGCTATCCCTTGCAGCGACTTCGGTCAAATTCGCAAGCATTTTCTCGTATGTGTGATCCCTTATGCATACGGCAACGACTGGCATATCCGGATTCAACAGAGCCAGTGGTCCGTGTTTGAGCTCCCCCGCAGCATATCCTTCAGCATGTATGTAGGAGATCTCCTTCAACTTCAGCGCCCCCTCGAGGACCGTGGGATAGTTTATGTTGCGACCTATGAAGAAGACGTCCCTCGCGTTCACAATCATGTCCGTCGCTTCTTCTATCGCGGCTGCATTTTCAAGGACCTCCCTGACATATTGAGGCATAGAACGCAGTTCGGACCTCAACAATCTCAGAGCATCGTGACTTAAGGCGCCATGTGAGTGACCTATTCGCATGCCCAGGACGTAAAGTGCCATAAGCTGGGTGATGTAAGTCTTCGTTGCAGCGACACATATCTCCGGGCCGGCATGGGTATAGAATACCTCGTCCACCTCGCGTGTTATGGTGCTTCCGACGACGTTCGTAATCGCCAAGGTCTGGCATCCCCTTCTGCGTGCCTCCCTAGCTGCTGCCAGTGTATCAGCTGTCTCTCCACTCTGAGAGACAAGAATGACCAAAGGCATCTCCTTCGCACCAGACGAGTATCTGTACTCAGAGGCGAACTCCAGGGTTGTTGGTATAGAAGAGATCGTCTCTATCAGATACTTCCCGACCATTGCCGCATGATAGGACGACCCACAGGCGATGATCTTCACCGAACTGAAATTCGAATCTATGATCGAGTCACCAGTGACTATCTCATTCAGGTTTCCCAGCAGCGTATTGTGGATCGCAGAGGGTCCCTCAAAAATCTCCTTCAACATGAAGTGATCAAAACCGCCTTTTTCAGCATCCTCGACCGTCCAGGACACGAGAGTCGGTTCGCGCTCGACTCTTCCCCCGGATTCATTGAACAACTTCACGCTACCAGGGGTGATGACAGCCGACTCCCCATCCATCATATAGAGGACATTGTTTGTGTAGTTCAGAAGTGCGGTGACGTCCGAGGCCACGAAGTTCTCGCCCACACCCAGACCAATGACGAGAGGATTCTCCTTCCTTGCCGCCACGACCTCCTTCGACCCCAGGCGAATCACGGCCACGGCGTAGGTCCCCTTGACCTTCTTGAGGGATTCCAGAAGGGCCTCGTGAGTGTCACCCTTGAAATTCTCCTCCAAGAGATGAACAAGGACCTCGGTATCGGTTTCGGAAGTGAACTTATGTCCCCTCGCCTGCAGCTCCTTCCTTAAAGCAATGTGATTCTCGATTATGCCGTTATGGACCAGTGCGAACTTGCCCCTGCAATCGACGAATGGATGGGCGTTGTTCTTTGAGGGTCTTCCACACGTTGCCCATCTTGTATGGCTGATTCCAACCGTTCCTTTGAGCATCGGCAGGGTTTCTTCGAGTCCAGCAATTTCTCCCTTGTCTTTGTGCACCTGCAGCTCCTTCCCGCAGACCGCGATTCCCGCGGAATCGTATCCTCTGTACTCGAGCCGTTTCAACGCATCGATTAGCACTTCGACTGCCTGTCTCGAGCCAGAATAGCCAACTATTCCACACATTCAAACCACAACGCTCTTGTTCTCAAGGTTCCCAGTCACCCTGACCCCGCTCCCAATCCGGCAACCCGAACCGACTATAGAACCGGGAGATATGACGACACCGGCGCCCATCTCGGTCGCTTCTCCAATCAGTGCTCCTACTCGTTCTAGCTTGAAGAATTCATCTTCGACCTTCGCGAAAGCCATACCTGCCGGTGCGGCAAGACCAGTGGAGATAGTCACTCCGTCGTCGAGGACGGAATGGGATAGATGAGAATGAGAACCGATATCTACGTTGTTCATTATCAGGCAGTTGGATACCAGACTGAAAGAGTCGATCTGGACACCATCACCCACGCTCGTCGACGGAAGAATCGTGACACTGGGACCGATATCGCAGCCCTCCCCGATAGTGACCGGGCCTTCGATGTACGTTCCCGATCGAATCCTGGTTCCGGCTCCGATTGATACATTGCCCTTTATCGTCACTCCCGACTCGACAGTGCCGGCTATCTCCTGCCCGCGGATGGTCAATGCCGCTGCATTGACACCGATCAGATCCCATGGATAGACGGCGTCGATCCATCTACCAGTCGTATGCACCGCCGAGAGTGCCATCATAGGGATGAGCGACTGCAGAACCTGAGTTATGCCAATCATGTCACGTCCAACGTTCTCCTCGACGGTCCTAAGTAGCTCCTTGTTTAACCAGTATGTTCCAGTGCTGATGATGTTACCGATCTTCGCTTCCGGCTTCTCGATGATCCGAACAACCTTCTCGTTTTCGACCTGTACTACTCCATACTTTGATGGCGTTTCACTCTTGGTCACCAGGATTGCTGGTACACGCCTGCAGCCGACCAAGTCAGCAATCGCCCTCCCATCTATCAAGTTGTCCCCCGCAACGACAAGAAAATCTCCATCCAGGTGTCTCTTTGCTACGGTGAGTGCGTGGGCGGTCCCAAGCTGTTTCTCCTGAACGGCATAGGCAATCTTCGCCCCGAACTTCTTCCCATCTGCGAAATGGGACATGATCCTCTCTTTCCGATATCCCACCACTAGCACGATGTCCCGAACGCCATTGTCCACAAGCGCTGACACAACATACTCCAGTATGGGTCTATTGCCGACGGGAATCATCACTTTCGGGCGAGATACCGTGAAAGGACGGAGCCTCGTTCCCTCTCCAGCCGCAAGGACCACTGCCTTCAATCTTCAATCCTCCGACTCTCTGGATTCCGGTTGCTGCTCTTAATACTTTTCGCATCGTGGGATCGCATGATAGCCAGAACGACACATTCGCCCCATCATAATATCAATCGAGAAAATGAGCCAACAACCTTTAAGAAAGAGGTACTGAATTGATAGGGGAGCAAATTGACTGAATCCGAATCCAACAGTATGGGAGATTTAATGGAATCGGTTCCCGGGATCCCCAGAGACATCTTTGATTTCTTCACCGCCGAGGGGGGCCACTCCTTGATTGTGCGTGGGAACGCAGGTACGGGGAAGACGACGTTCGCTCTCCAGACGATCGAGGACATCTCTGCGATCGAAAAGAGTTTCTATCTTTCAACTCGCGTCTCAGACACCTCGCTTTTCACCCAATTCCCTTGGCTCAAGAAGAAGATCGAACTGGGTGAGACTTCATCTTGCTGGCTTGGAGACGGAGGGACCGAGGAACACGAGTCGGTCGCTCGGAGAAGGACCCGACTCAGGGACCTGAAGGGGCTTGGGGATTCGTCTGATGGAAAAGAGACGATCATGTCGATATCGATCGGACATGATTTGGGTGAACTGGAGACGGTATACGGTATCATTGAGAAGAACCTTCCCGCAAGATCACTCATCGTCCTCGACAGCATCGATGCACTGGCGGAGAAGTACGGGGAGACATGTGCGAAGCTCATGAATGCGGTCCAGAAAGACATCGTCGAAGGCTATTGTGCGAATGTTGTGTTCGTACTTGAGAGCGCCGACCCGCAGCTCGATTACCTGGGAGATGGTGTGGTCCTATTGCGATCGACTGACTATCAGGGCAGAAGAATACGTGATATGGAGATATTGAAACTGAGAGGATGCGGAATCCGACAACCCAGGTATCTATTCACGCTCGACGGGGGAAAGATCACCAGTTTCGCTCAAGACGTCAGAGAGCAATCCCTGATGTCAAAAGCATGGTCGCCTGTGGAGGATTCTTCCGATCGGACCTCCTGGGGAATAGTAGACCTAGATGAATTGCTGCTTGGGGGCCTGGAAAAGGGCTCCATTGTGTTGATCGAGTTAGGCAATAACGTTCCGACGACAATAAGCAGCGCGCTAGAGTGTAGCCTAGTCGCGAACTTCATCGAACTGAAGAGAGGTGTCCTTTGGGTGCCTTTGAGGAAGGCTAGTGCTGATGGTGCGAGAAAGAACATCACAAGAATGTCGCATAAGGAGGTGTTTGACAGGTATGTTAGGATTCCAGAAAAGGCGACACAGATGGGCGCCGTGCAGGAGCATTATGTTCTTCCGGTTGAGGGGGCTACAGCATTGGCCGATTTCAACTGGCAGAGTCTGGCTTTTAGCCTTAAGGACGCGGGAGCGCCGTTCCTATCGCTCATAGGTTTCGATACGATGGAGTCCATCTATGGCAATCAAGTCATGGATCAACTCACCGATCACCTTTTGTCTATCAGACGGAACAGCGGCGTGTTCGTCGGCATAACATCGCCTTCGACGTCTTCGGTCCATCGCTTGACTGATTTGGCAACGACACACGTGAAGGTAGATAGAATCGCTGGCACTGTTGTTCTGTATG
>JAJRAG010000010.1 GCA_028682925.1 Methanomassiliicoccales archaeon | reverse complement strand
CTCATACTTCTTCGCCGACTTCATCGCCTTCTCCATTCCATCGGAAGCTGTCCCGATGGTCTTTCCCCTTCCAAATAGCCTAGCGAAGCCGCTTGGTTCCTTCTCCTTTACTTCCAGAAGAGCATCCGAAGTTTGTCCAAGAACCGCCTTGAGGCTTTCCGCAAGCTCGCTGTTGGTAAAGGGTTTCCTTATGTATCCGGAGACGACATCCTGCAAACCGAATATGTCGGTCCCGATATCTGTTGTCGCTGTAAGCATCACGACCTTTATTCGGTTCGTCAGACCCTTCTCTTTGAGCTGTCTCAGCACGCTCCAACCGTCTATGTCCGGCATGTTGATATCTAGAAGGATCAAATCTGGATTCTCTGTTGCTACCTTTTCGAGGCACTCCTTTCCACCAGAGGCCGTTATGGATGTGAATCCAGCAGCAGCCACCAATTCGGATACAACCTCTAAGACAGCTGTATTATCGTCAACAATAAGAATCTTACTCAATCAACATCCTCCGAGGAATCCTGGTCGATCACTTGATGCTTCTGACATTACATAAAGCTGGTATCTTAAGAATCTATCTCCATCAATTGGACGGAATGATAGAGATATGGAACGAGGATAGAAAACAGAAAAAGGCTGGCAGAACCCTCAAAGAAGACTCAGAATCGTCTCGCACGATAGAGATGAGCGAAAGAAAAGCGAAACCAAGCCTATGTCTTCCGGCTTTCCTTGGCCTTAGGTCGAAGATGATCGTATCCGCATCTCCTGCAGCGTGTCGCTCTGGGAGCATTTCTCGCGTAGCAGTTCATGCATATCTTCTTATTGAGAATTCTCTCATCTGCCTCTTTGAAACGGGCCATAGTAGTCTCGTCCCTCGGGAACATGAATGGAGTATAAATACGTTGCCGAAGTGAGAATAGAAGTAAAGTTTAACGGTAGGACCAGGACTGGTCACTGAGGCCCGTGTCCCTTCATTTCGCCGACAAGGACAAGATACGCCAGCAAAGATTCGAGTTGTATCCTTTCGTTGCTCCCCTCCACTATCCTGAACTCGACCTCACCAGTCCTGTCAATCAGCTTGACCTTCTCAGTATCCGGAATCTTGAGGTCAAAGAAGGTTTTGTGTATCTGCTTTATGATATCCTCGCCCGACAAACCATAGGAAATCATGATTTCGTCCAACATGTTTCTGGCTTCCATGAAGTCCCCAGCAAGGGCCGTCTCAAGCATCGCCCTGATCTCATCCGGACGCGCGTTACCTGTGGTCTGATATACGACATCTACGGTGATTTCCTGACCCAAGGAAGCGGCCACCTGCAGAGAGTTGATCGATCTGCGAAGATCACCCTGAGCTATGTGGATGAGCGCCTCCATTGCATCATCAGAGACGGTCACGCCTTCCCTGGAGCTTATCATTCTGAGGAACTTCCTCATATCCTCAGCCTTTAGGGGCCTGAACCTGAATACCGCGCATCTGGATTGAATCGGTTCGATGATCTTAGAAGAGTAGTTGCAGGATAGGATGAACCTGCAGGTCTTGCTATATCGCTCCATTGTCCTCCTCAGGGCTGCCTGTGCGTCGGAAGTAAGAGCGTCCGCCTCGTCCAGGAAGATTATCTTGAAACCGGCGCCGCCAATTGGGGAGGTCCTAGCGAACTCCTTTATCTTCCCTCTGACAACCTCAATTCCCCTCTCATCGGATGCATTGAGTTCTATGAAATTGCTCTGCCACCCATCTCCATACAAACCTCGAGCCAACGCCAACGCAGATGTGGTCTTGCCGGTACCAGCCGGTCCCGCAAACAGCAGATGCGGGACATTCTTGGATCGAGCGTATGACTGAAGACGGTCGACAATCTCCTTTTGACCGACGATTTCCTTGAGGCTCCTAGGGCGATATTTCTCCGTCCAAATCTCATTCATAGAAATTCACCCGGCTCTAGTGATTTAGAGATGAAAATACTTTTCGTAGGAAGACTGGAATCACGTCCAACGTGGAAATCCGAAATTCCATTGTAGCGTACGCCATTAGTCCAGTACGATTCCACTAGCTTTTCTCTCGCAAAAGACTTTAGCCGAGATGAGGGTTTGACCTTTCGTGGCGAAGTGCAGCAAATGCGGAGAAAAGGCTGTAACCTTCATCAGGTACAACGGCAACCATCTCTGCCAGGATCATCTTGAAGAGTACGTCGAACGAAGGGTCAAGACAGAAATCAGACACCAAATAAATCTTGATGGAATAGGTCACATTGCTGTGGCTCTGTCTGGTGGTAAGGACAGTTCGGTAACGCTCAGAATCCTTGCAGACATACTTGCGCCTCGCTCCGACATCGACCTGAGTGCGATTACGATCGACGAGGGGATCAAAGGATATCGACAGAAGACTCTCAAGAAGGCAAAGACACTTACGAAGAGCATAGGAATTACTCATCATATCGTCTCTTTCAAGGACGAGTTTGAGATCACCATGGATGCGATTGCAGCGGATGTCGGGGACAAGACAGCATGCACATTCTGTGGTGTCCTCAGAAGGAAGTGTCTGAACAAGACTGCAAAAGGAATCGGAGCGAATGTGATAGCGACCGGTCTGAATCTTGACGATACCGCTCAGTCAATAATGATGAATTTCACCCGGGCCGATGTCGAGAGAATGGCGAGATTGGGTCCTCATAGTAAGGTCCAGCCTGGCTTGATCCCAAGAATCCAGCCCCTTCGAAGCATTCCCGAGAAAGAAGCGTACCTATATGCAATGCTCCGAAATGTGCCGTTCTCCGATGAAACATGTCCGTACGCGAATGATGCGATTAGAAATCAGTACCGTGACATGATCGACAGAATGGAGGCGCGGACTCCGGGCACCAGACACTCGATACTTGCGAGCTACGATGCGATTCTTCCGTTGCTGAGAGATCATTTCCTTGCATCTTCGTTGAATTCATGTTCTTGCGGTGAGCCTACCCCAAAGAAGAAATGTATGGCATGTGAGCTTCTCGAAAATATCCGGGAACAAGACGATCAGAAGAAATCGTGATATCGATATGCTTCCTTCCCCTCGGCGAGGCAGTATCGTATCCTCGTGAACCCTCTTCTGAGCTCCTTCACTTCTGACCTTACCCTTTCGATCTTGGCCTTCTTTGAGACAACTTTCCATATGAGCAATGCTACCTCTTTCATCTCGCTCTCTCTCATTCCAACCCTTGTAAGCTCTTGTGAACCCAGCCTTATGCCACTCGGCCT
>JAJRAG010000073.1 GCA_028682925.1 Methanomassiliicoccales archaeon | reverse complement strand
TGGGCGGCAAACTGACCGATGTTCCCCTGGCGGGAACAGAGATTGCTGTCGTGGCACCAACGCTCGGACGACACCACATGCCTCATCCGGTGTGCGACATAGCCGAACATCTCAGGCGCTATGGGGCGATAACCGTTGTGATGGGATTAGCAAGGGGCAAGGGCAGGCAGACCGCTCAGATCTCAGCCGACGAGAAGGCGACGATCGAGGAGTACGATGCGGCCGTGTTTGTCCTGGGCAACTTCGAAGATTGCATCGTGAAGGAGAAGATCCGCCTCTTCGAGAGCATCGAGATTCCTGTTTTGGTGGTTTGCGGCCCCGAGATCAATGGGCTTCCGAACTGTGAAGGATTGGTCACGGGGGTATGTAGGAAGGTCGAGAGGATGAGGCGGGCAGAGGAGGTCGAGAAGCTGGAGGAGGTCGCCCAGTTCCTAGGCCGGATCATTGCGACCAGTCGCAAAGAAAAGGATGAGGATCCGTTGTTCGTTCATCCAGCTGAGATCAGGCAGCGAATCGAATCGATGGACGTTGTGAAGAAGAGCTTGAGACCTGCACCTATCGTCTTACATCTTGATGGTCTTAGGATCAAAATACCCTTCGAGGAATGGAGAGACTCGCTCGCCAACATCGAGATCTTTGGTCGGAGACTTGAGGAGGTGGCGACCATCTCTGGAGCGAGGATTGGGGGTAGCACCCTGATCAGAATCCTATCGAGGAGTGAGGTCCAGGCGAGGGATGCGAGAAGGTCCATAGCAGCTGCGTAGAAGCACATCTCCGATCGAGGCGGGTCCAAAAGGCTAATTATTGGATCGCTACATAGGCGAGATTTGCGGATTGCAGTGGAGTCAAAATCAGGACCGGAGGTTGATGGATGGAAATTCCAGAGCCAATAAGGGAATCGCTTGAGGAAATCGGCGGTATTGAAGGCATCGTTTCATCTCTGCCACCCGAGGAGAAGATGAAGAGATTGGCAAGATTGTTTCAAGCTCTTTCGGATCCATTGCGAGTGCGGATTCTATTCATTCTATTGCGCCATCCTCTCTGCGTGTGTCTGATAAAGGAGATCACCTCGGTCCCAGACTCGAAGCTTTCGTATCATCTGAACATATTGAAATCGGCTGGACTGATTACGGGCGAGCAGGAAGGCAATTGGATCATATACCGTACGACGGACCTCTCGGTCATGATACTGGGCATGTATTCCACGAATGTTGTTTTGGAATCAAGTCAGTAGGTTCCGCCGATGCGCTCTACTAGGAAAGGTGCATACGTCCTGTTTCTTAGAATTTCCAAGCGCTGCGAGATACGAATAGGAAAGTTGGGTACTTTCGGCTTTCCAAAGGGAGAATACGCTTACGTGGGGTCTGGAATGAAAGGCGTAGAGACAAGGGTCTTGCGACATCTCTCTGAGAGCAAGAGGCTCCACTGGCACATTGACTATCTCCTCGAGGTCGGCGAGGTTATCGGGTTCACTCTCTTTCCATGCGAGGAAAGAATCGAATGTGTCCTGAACGATTTCGTGAGCGGATTGCCTGGCTCGATCGATCCTGTCAAGGGGTTTGGATCGTCGGACTGCGACTGCTTCTCTCACCTTCACCTACTATCCCTGGATGCGATGGGATGCCTGCAGGAACTTATTGGCGTGCGATATGAGTTGTATTGTTCCATGGATTGACTGGGCAAGACATCTTAGCAGGCGTGTCAATCTATCAGTCTGTACGATTCAATGGAAGGGACGTGCGTATATGCGTGCGCCCGCAACGCTATGATTAATACTCTTAGCGAGAATGTCTTTATCAGCAGAGAGTCAAATCAATTGGGGGACTAGGAGAACACAATGTTCGGTCCGAAATTGGAGCGGCTCGAGAGGAAAATCAAGGAGATCAATGCAATCAAGGGCTCTTACAGAGGAGAGACAGAAGAAGCCATGCACAAACTGAAAGAAAGAAGGATCTCTCAGGATGAATTCGAAAGGGTCCGACTTAGAAACGAGGAGCGGATGGAACGACTCAACGAGAAAATAAGGGACTTGAGGACGCAAATACACTTGATTAGAAAGGAATAAGCTGGTGCAATTGGTCTTTCTGTCGCCTAGCGAGAGCGTGCAATTCCTTGTAGGTTCTCTGATTGATGCCTTTCTAGCTTCTGAAGGTCTGTCGCCTCGAAAGGGACCCAGACAGTCATAATCATCACTCGGACGTGCTCTTTTCAAAACCTATTTATCGTTATATCTGGATTAGCATATCGCTCCACAGGGGTCGTTGGAAGAATGAAGGACTCATTCGGACGAGACATGACCAATCTCAGGGTCTCGATAACTCAGAGATGCAATCTGAAATGCAGTTACTGCCACAGGGAGGGTGAGGTCACCTCGGGAAAGGAGATGACTCCTGATGAGACGGCAAGACTGGTCTCGCTAGGTTCATCTCTGGGCATGAGCAAGTTGAAGATTACCGGAGGCGAGCCGCTCATGAGGAATGACGTCGTCGAGATTGTCCGTCAGTGCGCAAAACGGACACAAGAGGTTTCGATGACTACGAATGGTGTTCTTCTTCCTGAATTTGCCTCGTCTTTGAAGGAAGCTGGCCTAAGACGGGTGAATGTGAGCCTTGATACACTCGACCCTAAGACATACGAGAGCGTATCTGGCATAGACGCCCTTGACCAAGTCCTCGACGGCATCCGTGCGGCGATATCAGTCGGTCTTTCTCCGGTCAAGCTCAACATGGTGGTCATGAAAGACATCAACTCTTCTCAGATCGAGGACATGATCCGATTCTCCGAGGAGGTTGGTGCGGTGCTCCAGCTTATCGAGCTCGAAGCATCCAGGGAAAACATGAATGATGGATACTATGCCAAGCACCACTACCCCCTCGATATCCTCGAGAGTCAGCTGGCAGCCAGAGCCGTCAGGGTCGTGGCCCGCAGTCTGCACAGGCGGATGAAGTATTACCTTCCAGGGGAGGTCGAGATCGTCCGCCCTATGCACAACACAGTATTCTGCGCAAACTGTCACCGTCTTCGGATCACATCCAACGGTTACTTGAAACCTTGTCTTCTGAGCAACGATGGAATGATTGACGTCCTTGGTCCGATGAGGAGACATGCATCAGATCAGGAATTGAAGGAGCTGTTTCGCAAGGCCGTCGGACTGAGAGAGCCATATTGGAGATGAGAATGATGATTGTCTCCGTTTCCGGAACATCGGGCTCGGGAAAGACCACGCTCATAGAGAAAATCATCAGGGAGCTGATAAAGCGTGGAGTCTCCGTCGCCTCCGTGAAGCACGTTCATGGCAATGACATCCTCGTCCCCGAAGGAAAGGACACTTCAAGGCACCTTAGGTCCGGAAGTTCATCGGTCATCGGGTTGTCATCCAATGAGATGGTCCTCTATCTGCCAGGAGAGCGCGACCTGGATTTCGCCATCGGTTTGCTCAATAGACTCACTTCCCCTGAGGTCATAATTGTTGAAGGATTCAAGCATTCGATGCTCCCAAAGATTGTGGTCGGAGATGCGGTCGTCGAGGGTCAGGTCATCCTTAGATGCAGGAGGCGGTCCGACTGCTCTCAGAGGGCCGCCAATCTTATAGAACATGAGGTCAAGGTCGAGAGAGCGCTTCGTAGCCTTCCTGGACTAGATTGTCAGAAATGCGAACGGTCCAGTTGTCGTCACCTGGCAGAGGCAGTCGCGGACGGAGTCGCGAAGGAGTCAGAGTGCGTGAACATGTCCGACGGAAGAACGTCGATCATCGTCGATGGGGAGCATGTTCCCTTGGGCATATTCGTCTCCGATCTAGTCGCAAGCACGGTGACCGGTCTTGTGAGATCTCTCAAAGAGGTAGGAGAGCCAAACGACATCGAGATTCGTGTGCATTCGAAGCCTCCGCCCGGCGGCGAGGATCGCTAGATACTGACCGATTTCTTGGGTGCATCTCCGTTCGATCAAGTGTAGCGGCCACTCCGCGGGAGAATCATGCATCGAATCGAGTAGACTCTGCCAGTAATGAAATCTTCTCATGCTGGAATGATCCACCGAACCCTTAAATATCCGCCTGAACGTTTTGAAATCTGCCCGGGGGCAGAATGCGGCCGGGCAGCCAGTCTGACTGTGGCGGAGCGAAAGTGGCCGCAACATTCTCTGGATTCCGTTCGTGGTTCGAGACTACAGGTCGCTCGTCATCAAAACAGTGATGGTTTGATAGCGGGGATCTTCTCGCGAGCCTGGAGGCGTCATTCGACGCCCCAAGGGCCCGAGTGGGACGGAGCGTCGGCCGCCAGCGTCGAGGGTCATTTTGAGGAATGGCCCGACCAAAGGCCGCTGATGATTTCGGTCGCACTGTAATCCCCGGGCTCGTTGTCGTGTGTCTATTACATCACATTTGAGACGATTTCTTCGGGAAGGGGGATATCACATTAGGTAGGTCTTCCTCATTCTACCTGTTACTGCCCGAATCCTCGGGTTACAATGCTATCGTCAATTGGAAAACAGTGTCGCCATTTAGTCAATCTATATATAAGTCTGGACGCATACCAATAGCTGCCCGGAGGCGGAATGCAACTGGGAGAGACGGGCAACTTCAATCATCATCTTTGGATGGTGCATTGTTTGTCCGGAATCCGTTCGCGGTCCAAGACCGCAGTTCGTTACCGGCGTTGAGATCCATGGATCTCCGACGAGGGGCACGGGCTTGCCCGCGACACCTACCGTTTCTTTCGGGAAACGGACAAGGATCCGAGTTGGAACGGACGCACAACCCAGAACCAAAGGTCAGATTGCGGATTGACCCTGGCTCCACCGGTATGTGCGACGCCCAGCAGCACCGTAAACTCCGGGCTTTTTGCTTTAGCTAGCAGTGTATCCTGATATCGCTTTCTACTTCGATGAGCCGATTCAGACTGTCTAGATCGTTTCAATTGGCGTGAGACTTCGGATGGGGATTCGACCCCTTCAAGAAGAGGTTTAAAATAGGTTGGATTGGCTATCCGCTGACCGTCTCAAATAACGCCATGACCGGAGGATTTCAGATGGAAGCTCCCGGGGACTCTTCTCAAGCTACAACGACTTCATATGTGAGGAAGTTGGAGGCTGCAATCGGCAAGGAGAATGTGAATACGAGCAAGTTCGAGAGACTGCTCTATAGTCATGATTTAGCGCCACTTCCGAAGGAGGCGCAATTGGCGTTCAACAACATCCCCGATGTCGTGGTCAGGCCACGCTCGACGGAAGACGTTCAGAGAATTGTCAGAATCGCAGCTGAGGAACGAATACCGATCACCCCCAGGGGAAGCTCATCCTGGGGCTTGGGCGGGAGCATCCCCGCTTTTGGTGGCATACTGATCGACATGACTGGGGTGATGAACAAGATCGTCAAGATCGATGTTGAGAACCTCTACGTCGTCGTGGAAGCGGGAGCAACCTGGAAGCAGGTCTATGATGCCTGTCTTGCGAAAGGTCTCCTCCTCGGTTCGTATCCGAGCAGCTATCCAAGCGCGACCGTTGCAGGATGGATATCCACTGGAGGCATCGGGATTGGCAACTACAAGTATGGCGCGGCAGGCGACAACGTTCGAAGCATGGAGGTTGTGATGCCCGATGGAACCGTCATAGATACCGGTTTCAACAGCGTGTGTGACAACAGCTCTGGATACAGTCTGAGCTGGCTGATGACCGGAGCTGAGGGCACTCTCGGAGTCATCACGAAGGTCACGTTCAAACTCACTCCAGCGCCGGAGGTCATGAGACCGATTTCCTACTCTTACGATAGTCTCATGGCAATTGGCGCCCCTCTTTTCGAAGTCTGCAGATCGAGGGTCGACCCGATGCACATATCCTTCGGCGATGGTCGACATTATGATCTTCTGAGGAAAGCTGGAAAACACGCACCCGAGGTTGGAAGCATGCTCAGTTTCTTGCTCGAAGGTGATCGAGTCAGCGTGCAGCACGAGGAGGAAGTCATCGACAAGATCATGGAGAGGCACGGCGGCAAGAAGATGACAGATGATGTCGCGCAGCACGAGTGGGATGAGAGATGCTACGAATTCCGTTCGAGGGAGATCGGACTCGGTCACATTCCCGGAGAGATAGTCGTCCCTTTGACAAAGTTCACCTCCATGGCCAAAGAAACATATTCCTTGATGGACGAGATGAAAATGGAAGGCGCTGTAATCGGCATCATGGCTGACAGGAACACTGTCATGTTCATGCCATACTACCTGTACGATTCCGAAAGCCTGCTCAAGAGCGTCGCTTCGCTGGCTTTCAACAAGAAATTCGGAGATGTGGCTTTGAGGCATGAGGGAAGACCTCTAGGCTTCGGCATATTCTTCGCCTCCAATCTGAAGACCATTAGAAAGGACGGAGCCAAGTACATGAAACAGATTAGGACCGCCCTTGATCCGAAGGAGATAATGAACCCCGGGAAGTTGACTGAGACTATCACGCGTCAGGGGATCGTGATACCTCCCATTCTGTTTGAACTTGGAATGGATGCTCTGGCCATTGGGAAGAAGATGCTTCCAAAGGATCAGGAAGTCGACCGCAGAGCGAGAGAGTACAAGGTTGAACGTGAATCAAAAGAGAAGTCATAGCATAGACACCGGTTCTCCAATCTTGTCATGTTCGGAGACTGAGCGACTTGCTGCAGCCATGAGCGAGCAGTCTCAATCTCACTTCACATACTTCGAAGGGTCCTGGTCAAATTTCTTCTTGCAGCCTGGTGCGCAGAAATAGTACTTCTTGCCTTTGTAGTCGGAAGTCCATTTCGCGCTTCTCTCATCCACTTCCATGCCGCAAATCAAATCTTTTGCCATCAACCTTCACCTCCCTTCTTCTTGATCTCTGGAACATATCTCTTCAATAGAAGTGCGTTCGAGACGACCGATACCGAGCTCATCGCCATCGCCGCAGCAGCGATCACAGGATCAAGGAGTATTCCGGAGAACGGATATAGCACTCCCGCCGCAATGGGAATGCCCGCGGTGTTGTATGCGAACGCCCAGAACAGGTTCTGGCGTATCTTCGACATCGTCTTCCTGCTGAGCTGAATCGCCGCC
>JAJRAG010000072.1 GCA_028682925.1 Methanomassiliicoccales archaeon | reverse complement strand
CCGCCATAGGAGCGCAGGCGAACACACTTTCTGATCGAGAGCTGGATGAAAGAGACCCACGAAAGGAACAACTCGTCAAAGCAATGAATTCCTTCAGGCTAGACCGACTGAAGAAAGTACTAGTCATAGAGTTACTTCTTACACTGATTCTCGTATCCCTGTTCATGTATATTCAGCAAAAACCAGTTCTCCTATTCCTTTGGGTGATTGGAATCAGCTTGGGCTGTGGCTATTCTCTTAAGCCCATAAGATTCAAATCAAGAAAATGGCTGGCTCCAATCTCGTTAATTCTCGTCCTTGGGATATTTCCTGTCATGTTCGCCTATTACACTTTCACGAATGAGCTGAACCTCTTCTTCATCATATCATTAGCAGGGCTGGCTCTGACAGTATATGGTGTGATAATTCCGACTGAAATGAGGGATTATTTTGGAGACAAGGCGATGGGCATAGAGACGTTGACAGTCACTTTGGGTCTCGTCAGAGCTTCTATTCTTGCCATAGTGCTTCTAGCCACAGGAGCGACGCTCACTGCCATTGGTTTTCTGCTGCAATTCACCTACTCTCAACACTACATATTGAGCATTTTCCTAGTTGCCATACCCGTTGCCGCATTGTTCGTTTTGAAGCAATTTGGCAGACTCTACTTCTTGTCGAAAGAATGCGAAGAATCAAACAAGAGTGAAATCAATCAAGAAAAGATCGTGAACCTATCTGCACATAATCCTCAGTGGATAATGATAATCACACAAACCTACAGCGCAATTTCCATCATTCTCTTGTTGAGCAAGTTCTTACTTTAGGCATTGGCCCTCTTGCACCCGATGAGCGATAGAAGTCTAGTACAAGGCGAGACCTTTGAATGAGAGCCTCGTCTTTGCGCACTTGCTTCTTTTCGCTAGTGGTCTCTAGAAGAATCTTCGATACGGGTTCTCGAGTATCTTCGTCTTGATGGCTTCAGCGTAGCTGGAATCACTTGGGAGCGGTAAGTACAAGTCTCTTGATTCCCCACAGCATGGCGAGTATCGCGAGAACGACGGTGACTGGCACGCCTATCATTATGATAGCAACCAGCTCTGGTCCAGCCCCTACGAGAGTACTAGAAATGTCTCCGATTATGACAACAACAACTGCGAATATGCCGACGAATACGCCAAAGGTCTCAATAACCCTTACGAAGTAAGTCCGGATCACTTGATCATGGTCAGCGATTCTTTTACGCATCTCTGTCATTTCGAGCTCAAGGGTCTTCTGGCTTGTCTCGAGCCCCTGTTTCATCTCTTCCATGTCCGATTTTATTCTATCATACGTTTCGACTAGCCTCGACTCTATTTCTTTAGCCGGTATCGCTTCGACCTTGATTTCCTTCTCTTCCAAGGACTGGAGGTATTCAATTCCAGTAGAGGTGATCTTCAGCCTGACTGTCTCGGTCTTACCGAAAGGAGCTTTGACCACGGACTCCTCTATCCATGCCTTTTCTTTCAAAATACCTATGCACTTCGTAATCAATTCGATGCTGGCTTCCTTGACGCTCTTCTGAACGGCTGTGATCAAGACAATCTCGTCGACCTTTATGGGATAGAATTCCCTTAGGCTTCTCAGTATCTGTCTCTGGATCTCGGCATCTAGTTTGTCATTCCCCATACTCTTCCTCCGCCCCAGAACGCCCCCTTGAGAGGCTTGTCCTCATTTCAGTATATTATAGAAGTCTCCACCATATTAATAATTCTGATGTCTCAGGCATACATCTAGTTGGTGAAGTAACAGGGTGCGCGCTCTGGTCCTTGATTTGTTAAGAGAGGGATTCCTGACTAATGAAACGAGTTTTTCCGGGTGTCAGAATTCTACCCCTTGGTAGGTTGAAGAGAGGTCAATCCCTATACTCATCGAGACTTCCAATTTCATGAAGCACCTTCAATCCTAGGGATGAAGGAATCGCGGACCATATCAATATCTTTGGAGTAGGTAGGCTCATCTCCAGGACGAAATATTCAATTGGTCCACGAACATACCATAGTCAACAGAGAATGGAGACGGGGGGTGAGAGAGTCAACGAGAAGGACAGACTGCTGGCTGTTTTGAACCTTGAGGAGGTGGATAGGCCTCCCTGCGTGAGCCCGATGCAAACGGGTACGATAGATTTGATGAGAGCATGCGGAGCATATTGGCCAGAAGCCCACGTCGATTCGCATCTCATGACGAAGTTGGCCGCAGCCGCTCACAAGCTTGTTGGAATTGAGAGCGTAAGAGTCCCTTTCGACATCTCCGTTGACGCTTCCGCGTTCGGTGCGATTACCGGGACGAGGGGACTTATCAGACAGCCAGGAATATTGAAGAGACTGATAACGACCCCCGAGGAGCTCAAGAGAGTGAAGGTCCCGAATCCTCTCAAGGACGGAAGAGCACCGATCACGCTCCGAGCGATTAGGGAACTCTCTTCGAAGTACAAGACTGTCCCAGTTATCTGTGGGACAATTGCTCCATTCATGTTGGCCTCGCAACTGAGAGGTGAGCAGGACGCGATCGTCGACATCTCGCTCAATCCCGAATTCATGAAAGGAATACTGGAGAAAGCCGCTGAGTGGAACATTGCCTATGCCGACAGGGCAATAAAGGCTGGAGCAGATGTCATCACGTTGGTCGATTCGTCGTCGAGCGACGAAGTATTGAGTCAGTCTCAATATGAAGAATTCTCGATGCCGTATCAGAAAATGGTTGTGGATGCAATCAGGAAGATGGACAGACCGATAATCCTCCACATGTGCGGGAAAACGACGAGGAATTTCCACCACATAGTCGAGACCCGCCCGAATGGCTTCAGCATCGATCAGCAGATGGACATCAAATGGGTCAAGGAGCGTCTCAGTGGAAGAGTCGCGACAATTGGCAATGTTAGCCCGACGACGACCCTGTTGTATGGGACTCCTGAAGAGGTCTCGATGGAAACAAGGGCTTCTATAGAGGCCGGAACGGACGTTGTCGCTCCAGGTTGTGGATTCGCCATTGAGACGCCGTTCGAGAATATGAAGGCCATGGTGGAGACAGCTCGGACGCATGGTGAGAGATGGACTGAATTGATGCGCAGGTGATGGTTTTGCCTTCTAGATTCCCTCGACACCAAGTTCTAGGAATCATTGGTTGTCAAATCTTCGAGGACGAAATAGCTCACGTTGTCTACAACGATCTGGAAGTCACGAACGTTTATGTGATTGACAGCGATGAATCGAAGGGCATTATCAACAAGATTAGGAGGTTGGATCCAGAAAAGAAAGTTGTGAGGATGGCAGAAGAGTGGCTTGAGACCGCTACTGTCCCTCGGGAAAGATCGATTATAATCTGGATGAAACCGATATCCTTGCACCAGAGTCCAGCTAAGCTCCGAGAAGATGTGACGTCGGCGATCTACAGGATAAGGCACATATGCCACTCAATCATGTTATTCTATGGCATTTGTGGAAATGCGTTCAGAAGCATAGACGAAATCGCAAAACGGGCCAAAGCAAAAGTTGTAATCCTGAAGGACGAAAAGGGCTACATCGTCGACGACTGCATTTGCACGATGGTTGGAGGGACGGAGGAGTATTTGGAGCAGCTCAGAAGCTCGAGTCTCGCCTTCCAGTTCACCCCCATGTGGGCCGCAAATTGGCGGAGATTCTTCAACGAGTTCCAGATACTTCGGAATCCAGATGATATGGAGCAGGCTCAAATCATATTCGAGAACATGGGGTACGATAAGGTTTTGAAGCTGGAGACCGGACTAGGGAACAGAAAAGCGTTTGATGACCAGATAAAGGAATTCTCCGACAAATTCAGTCTGAAGGTAGAGTCGTTCGAATGCACACTTAGGGTGGTAGACAGCTCCTACAAGAAAGCAAGACAGTTGCTTGGTGCCAGGTAACCCTCCAATCATATTCGCATGGAGGGTTATTGTGTCGAATTGATTCTTTCCATAGATGCGATGCTAACTCTATCGATAGTCCTGACGTTTCGGACGAGTTGTCACTGCCAGATCCTGTGTGAAGCCTTTGCCCGTGTTCACATTCTCAATGATCAGACGTTGTGGTTCCTAGCAGACCCGCTGTTCAGCGACTGGATAGAACGGAACGAATTAGAGATTTGAATCAGCAGAAAGGAGCAGAATTGTCACAGCAATCTTTCTCATTTCTTGCTTCCAGGTTGAACCAGGCGCGGATTTCCATTCTGATCGAATGCTATTGTGAGTTTCTTGTTGAGTCGGATCCGGTATTTATTCCAATCTGCTTTACTCATGTCTAGGTCTCTACGTTCAAGAATCACTTTAACATAGAACCCTGCAGACTTCATCCCTGACCCGTGCGGTCCAAGCTTTGGTGTTATTACTATTGTTACCACTTCTTCCCCCCTAGGACCAATAGTCCCTTATTATCCTAGTTCTTGAGAGTATAAAGGTTTTTCACTTGACAGAAGTGTTCTCCCTGAGGGCATTCCTATGACGGGATATTCGCCGCTGGATCGTGACGGTCAGTCACGGAGTGCGATGATTGGACCTTCCGTTCACGAGATTTCAAATACGGAAATCGGGCAAACCAAAATTTATAAGTCAATATAGAGGGCTGAGTCAACGAGGATTGTGGGGCAGTGAGACTTCGACCTCCAATGGTTGGAAGAGATCGCGAGCTTGAGTCACTGGTTGGTCAGCTCGGCGAGGCCATAAAAGGGAATGGAAATCTAATCCTCCTAGCGGGGGAGGCGGGGATTGGAAAGACCAGAGTCTGCGAAGAATTTGAGAGATTGGGCAGATCAACTGGTTGCGGGATTATGATCGGAAGATGCATACCAGGCGCTCCTGCACCCTATCTTCCATTCCAGGAGGCCTTTCGACGGTATCTTGCAACCACGCGATTTTCGACAGCCAGAAGGGATTTCGATGCTGACAAAAGATTGATGGGGTCTGCCTTCGCGGAATCTGCGGAGAAATACAAGCCGAGTTCCAGCCTGCTGGGGACAATTCAAATCGATGAAAAAGGATCGATTGGAGATCCTCGTTCCGAGAGTGAGCGGATGCTGTTCTCGACTCTCGAGCTTTTGCGATCGATTTCCAGTGAAAGTCCAGTAATATTGCGTCTTGAGGATTTGCATTGGGCGGACTCGGCAAGTACTCAACTTCTTCATTTCTTGGCAAGGAACCTATCGGGAATGCGGGTTCTCATCGTCGGCACATATAGACCTGAAGACATCAGTTCCGAGGACCCGGAGAAGAGTTGCCCATTGGTCGAAAGTCTGCGGATCATGAGGCGTGAAGGGGTCTGCCAGGAACTGAACTTGAATCGATTGCAACCTAATGAGCTCGATGCCGTTGTCAGAGGGATGCTGGAAGGCTCAATTGATGAGAATCTCTTGAGCAGAATCGCATCGGAAAGCGAGGGAAATCCGCTTTACGTGATTGAGACCGTGAAATTGCTCGTCGTAAGCAACGCGATATCTGTCCACAATGGTATTTGGAGAGCCAGCGAGTTCAAGGAGATCGAGATTCCGTCAACTGTCAAGGAGGTTATTCTCAGGCGGATCGAGAGAATCCCCATCCGACATAGGAGGATATTGGAGGCAGCCGCGGTAGTTGGGGAGTCCTTTGATTTCCTTCTTCTACACGAAGCATTCTCCTATGACCGACTTGCTCTCCTGGAATCCCTCGAATTGATGGAGAAAGAGCATCAGTTGATAAGGAGTTCCGGAGAATACTACCAATTCACCCATGAGAAGATAAGGCGGGTTTTGTACGAGCAGATCTCACAGACAAGGAAAAGGGAAATCCACAGATTGATTGGGGAAGCATTGGAGAACAGATTGCCTAATGATGGTCTACTATTGGAACTCTCGAACCACTTTTGTACTGCCGGCATAAACGACAAGTGTGTCCGATACTCGCTACTGGCAGGCGAAAGCTGCCTCCAACGCTACTCACTTCTTGAAGCCGTTCCTTACCTGGAGAGAGTAGAGAATAGGGCGAAGAACGATCCAAACAAGCTTCAGGAACATCTGCGAGCCCTCGAGGGGCTGGGCACCGTGCATGTCGAACTCTGCAACTATAAGACCGCTGTATCCTATTTTGAGGAATTCATTTCCAACTCAGGAAATCAGAGAGACAAGGCGCGAGTACTCCGCAAGGAGGCTGAATGCTGGGTTTCCACGAGACTTGGCAGAGGAGACAATTCCAGATTTGAGGAATTGGTGAGAAAGGCTGAATCGATTCCCGAGATAGACGCGAATG
>JAJRAG010000009.1 GCA_028682925.1 Methanomassiliicoccales archaeon | reverse complement strand
TCATCGCTTTCGGCACCCCGAAAGAGATAATCGACAAGCATGGCTCAGGAAGCAGATGCATTATTTCGAACTGCGATGACAAGTGCTTGGCGGCTTTACAGGGCCAATGGCCTTCGGCTGAGAAGAACAATGGTGAAATCATAATCAGACTAGAATCGAAGAACTCGCTGCCCGAGGTGATATACGCATTGGACCGGTCAGGTGGCAACTACGAGCAGATACAGGTGACCCGGCCGACCCTCGAAGATGTCTTCCTCAGTCTCACAGGCAAGAAGCTCGTTGGTGGAGAAACGGAGCCAGGCAAGGGGAAGAAGAAAAAGAAGGGTAGGAGGGGGGTGGACTAGATGGCGAATCGCATAATCGTTGCATTGAAAGGCGAGGCAAAGGGATTCTATCGCAACAAGAGCACGATGTTCTGGACGGTCGCGTTCCCTCTGCTGCTCATATTGCTTTTCGGAGCGATCTTCAGCGCCAGCGGCGGCACGTATGATCTCTATGTGCAGGATCTGTCCGATTCTCAGGCTTCGCATCAATTCCTCGAGGCCGTGAATCTTACAGGCTCCGTAAACCTGAAATACATCGACAGGCAAGCCAATCTGGACCAATATATCAAGGACAACTCTCTGAGCGCCGTCCTTGTCGTTCCGACGAACTTCCAGATGGCGTTCGTTCCTGGCGCGGGCAACAACACCACTCAGTTGACAATGCGCATGGATCCATCTCAATCGTCATCGAACGTTGTCTTCAGTATCGTTTCCGCGGTGGCTAACCAGGCGAACCTGGCACTCGCGCAAGGAAGTAATGTAATCACGATGGGGCGGGCGGACATCACTTCATCCGGGTTCAAGTACATCGATTTCTTCATTCCGGGGGTCATCGCGTTGACCACGATGACAACGACCATCTTCTGGATGGTGTCGGTGATGACGAGGTACCGCAACAACGGCATTTTCAAGAAGCTCACCACTACACCGATCACTAGGATGGAATGGCTCACGTCGCAGATCCTTTGGCAGCTGTTCGTGGTCTTCCTGTCAATCGCGGTCATAATGGTCGTGGGCATGCTGGCGTTCAACACGCACATGAGCCTGACCCCGGTGGCAATCATCACCATCGTCTTGTCAAGCGCGCTCTTCTCGTCGATGGGCATGATAATAGCACGGTTCATCAAGGAGGAAGAGGCGGCATCGGCGGCTGCGAATGCGATTACGTTCCCGATGATGTTCCTGGCAGGAATATTCTTCCCGTTATCTATGTTCCCATCCTGGCTGGCGGCAGTCGCGAATGTTCTTCCGCTGACTTACGTGGGGAACGCGCTCAGAGATTCGATGGTGTACGACAACATTGCCTCGGCAACGAACAACATGCTCGTCGTGGCGGGATTCACGGTCGTTCTATTCATCGCTGGCATTGTGTTCTCGAAGTGGAAGACCGAATGAAGGGATCAAACCATTTTCCCTCTTATCCCATTTCTTCGAGCCCGATGTGATGCTGGGCCTCGCAGGCTTTTGACTTGTCGACGCCATCACTTCCATCTGATAAGGATCTCCTCACGTCTGAACACCTTGAGACTCAGATAAACCACCGCTGCATCCACTATGGCGATCAACATGACGAAGACGGACATGTAGAACAGATCAAGGGTTATGAGACCCGCTATCGTTATGACGAAGAAGACAACGAGAGGCAGCACGATGAGGCTCCCAATCTGCTGCGACGCCCTCACGTCGTTTACCCGCGACGAGACGAGCACATTGGTCGAAATGCTCAACAGGCAGAACAACGGGGCGAGGATGAAAGAACCGACGACCCAGATGATATTCGGAAGGGGATAGTAACCAAGCACCGGTCCCGCGATTAGATCGACGAGAACCACGAATGGGACCAGACTGATCCAGGCGGCCGCCATGCTTGGAATGAATATCGAGAGAGACTTGCCAGCGAGGAGTTCCATGTCGGTCGTGGGCGTGGCCAGAAGGGGTTCCAGGCTCTTGTTCAGTTTCTCGCCGACGAAACTATAGGAGGCTATGATGGTCGGTATCATCACTGGAACAAGTATGAAGAACATCAGAAGCGAGTCGATGAACGTCTTCAGCATATTCACCGTCCTACTGGTCTCTCCGATTATTACGCACCCAGAGAGGGTGGAATCGGTCCTCGGGCTTGCCTCTATGTTGCTGCGGATCACATAGGATCGGTCGATTGTCGTGTTTAGTAACACCGAGTCACGGGCCAGGACGTCTGTCAGAGTACAGTTCTCGAAAATACAACTCTGCGCGACAACGTTCGTGAGATTGCTTTTGACGAAGCTGGCATTAGAAACCGAAACATTCTCGACATTCAATCCCTCAAATCGAGAAGTGATGTTGATATGGAGGTCTAGGGGGACGTTCGAGTTGTCTCCGGTGAGCATGGTGATAGGGACCAGGTATGCTATTGGGAGGACAAATGACATGACAAGGGGCATGAGGACCAGGGAGAAGACGATATACTTGTTGGTCTTGAACTCGGACATGTCCTTCCTCGCAACGATCCAGACCTTGTCGAGTCTCATCTTGGACCCCCTATCAACTTCAGGTAGATGTCCTCGAGGCCATGTTTCAGTTCGCTCACGTACTCGATCTCGGCACCCCTCTCGACTAGCGTTCTGACGATCAAGGGGTTGTTGAGATCCGGACGATCAAGCTCGACCAGCAGCTTGCCTTCGGCCAGATCGACCCTCCGGACCGAAGGGATCGATTCTACCGCACGGACCATCTCCGGTGTCAAGGATCGCGCCTCTATTACAGTGGCCTTTCCCCAGAATTTGCTGGAGAGCTCTTCGGGCGATCCAAGCGCGAGCAGATTGCGCTGAATGACCCCTATCTTGTCGCACAGCTTCTCCGCTTCGTCGAGATTGTGGGTATTGAGGAAGATCGTCCTGCCTTCCTTCTTCAGATCGAGGAGATAGTTGCGGACCGTCAGGGACGCCTGAGGATCCAGGCCTGACGTGGGTTCATCGAGAAAGAGGATCTCGGGTTCATGCACGAGCGCTCTTGCAATGGCAATCTTCTGTTTCATTCCCTTTGAGAACTTCGCGACCGGGTCGTTCCTCCTGTCCCAAACGTCGAGCGTGGTCAGCAGTTCTTTGATTCTCCTGTCCCTTACGGTGCTGGATAGACCGTAGAGCTGGGCAAAGAAGTCCAGGTTCCTCTGAGCGCTAAGGGATTCGTATAGGCCAGGAGTCTCAGGGAGTAAGCCTATTATTCCGCGTATCTTGATCCGATCGTTCGGATGAGCGATGTCCATACCGTTCACGAAAGCGGAACCTCTGGATGGGCTTATCAGACAGCACAGCATCCTGACTGTCGTAGTCTTTCCAGCCCCGTTGGGACCGATGAACCCAAAGACCTCGCCATCCTTGATCGTCATGGTGAGGTCCTCGACTGCCGTGACCTCTTTGAAGTTCTTTGTGAGCTCTACCGTCTCGATCATCGGTCCTCACTCTTGTTCGAAAAACGCCAATGCGAACACGCGCAGTTAATTGTTTGTGTCCCTTTGACTCAATGATCGGATACTTCATCAATCCGGCTGGAAATGAGGAGCCGGTATCTCACATACAGTATAAAGGATCCTATCGTGGAAGATTTTGAGACGGTCCGATCAGTAACGTGACATCATCTGTCGATATGACTCACCATTTCCTCGCCGTCGGTTTCTTCTCCAAGAAGTCGCTGAGCTCGTCGATGTCGATCTTCAACATGATCATGTCGCCTATCGTTTTCACATCAGACGTCTGTATTCGGATGATCGGGTTGGAGAGAAGCGGCTTCTTGACATTGAGGTCGTCCACGGATGTCTTGTCGAGCTTCACTTCGATATACGGAATCGCCCAATCCTTGTCGGGCGTGAAGATGATATTGTCAGCCACTCCAATCTGCCTTGCTTTCTTGCAGATGACCCTCTTCCCGACCACGTCCGCAGCTGTCATCAATACCATGCCTTCCACCACGGCCAGGGACTTGGCGTCTTTCAGGTCAGCATTCAGCGTAATCGTGTCGGAAATCGAGTCGATTCCGCTTGTCCGCAGATGCAGCTTGGCTGAGCTGAACAACGGTTTCTTCACGCCGATGGTTTCATCGACTCCCTTCTTCACCGCGATCCTCAGGGCCGGTATCTTCCATTCCTCGACGTCGATCCCGATCCCTTCCACAATCCCCATAACCCTTGCGTCGGCGCTTATCACCTCAAGGCCGACAATATCTTCCATCTTGAGCATTCCCAATCCCCAAACTATTAGCGTCATCATCGTTAAAACACTTTTTGTCGCATTGGAACCCTAATGTGAATCTGAGGAAAGGACATCTCAAAGATGACGCGCTCAATATTTCGGCCTTCTCCACTTCATGACATAGGTGATCGCCAGAGCGAGGACAAGAGGTATCGCGACGCCGACAACGATGATCCACACTGGAAAATCACCACCAACCGGCGTGACATCGACGCTGATTGACGCCCTGTTGTTCGATTCGTTGCGTTCAACGATTTGGTTTGTCGGGTCGACGGTGATATTGATAATGTGGTGACCAACTGTGGCGACCCAAGTGACCTTGGCAGACCTGCTGTTGTTTACTGGAACATATGAGATCATCTGCTCCCCTACCCGATCCCCGTCAACGGTGAACACGACCGCCACATTCGTCGCGCCCTTGTTCCCGAAGTTGAACACCTCTGCCGTCAAATTGACGGAGTCTCCGACCCCTATCTCATCTGAGCTCAGGGTCACGTTCTCGGGGGAGATTTCGAGGTCTGGCTGATAGAAGGTCGACGGAACGACCCCGACCATCTTCGATGCCTGATTGTTCGTCTCGTTCAGCTCGACGATAATGTTATCCGGATCGACGATGACCTTGATGAGGTGATTCCCCGGCAAAGCCTGCCATTGCACGCCTGCCGTGCGATTCTCACCATAAGGAACGAGGCTTGTCTGGGTCTCGCCGATAAGAGAGTTCTCCCTATAGAATCTCACGTTGACGTCAGTCGCGTTTAGATTGCCTATGTTCCACACCGCGGCAGAGATATTTACGAGTTGACTCTCCTCAGGAAGATTCGGAGAGAAAACGATGTCGTTGGCTGTGATAGCAAGATCAGGCCACTTCTGTCCTTCGTTGAAGACGGTGACCTGGATAAGCGCTGTCTCGGAGTACGCTTCCCCGTCGTACGATCGGGCCGATATCTCATAGGGTCCATTGATCAAGGCCGTTGTGTTGATAGTGTAGTTCCATCCCACAGTCCCGTTCGCGACTTTCCATCCGCTGTCGTACAATCCACCGACGCTATGAACTCTAGCCTCGACCATGACCAGCGTCTCATTTCCATCAGGGTCGGAAGCATTGCCAAGGACCGTCACGTTTCCCGCAATCGTCGCCTCATCGATTGGGAAAGTGATGCTGCATAACGGCGGCCTGTCAATCATCTTTGTGAAGTATATGTCTCTGCTGCCAGTGAAATCAAAGTCATAAACGACCATTGGCGTGCCATTGGGACTCAGTGCTAGATCGATCGAGTCTGCGCTGCCCATGTCCAGGGGCGCATTGTCGACCAGAATGCCCGAGGAGAAGGACGCTCCTGAGTTGTGAGACCCGGAGTACATCACATGATACGTATGGAGACTGTTGTCACGGAAGATGACAGATATATTGCCTTTGGAGTCAACGGCGATCTGAGGCTCCGCATGAGAAGTCCCCCGAATGCTATCGCTGACGAGAACCGACGGGAGAAAGTGAACTCCATTGTCCGCCGACCTTGCGAATCTGATGTCGAGATCCCCTGAGCGATCATCGTGCCATACAGCGCATGGATTTCCATCTGGGAGTATAGCCGCATCTGGCCTGGCCTGCCTTGTCCCAGGTATCCCATCGCTAACCTTGACGTTCGCTCCGAAGTTGCTTCCAGAATCATTCGAGAGGACACCATAGATGTCAAAGACCGAGTCAGTTCTCGAATCGTGCCAAGTCACGAAGACGATATTGTCCATCGCTGCGATGCTCGGGAAACCTTGCGTGATCAGCGACGTCCCGGTGTCGCTGATATTGACAATAGAGAGGAAAGTCTGCCCCCAATCCACGGACCTGGCCATGAAAATGTTAGATAAACCAGGGGTAGACAGGTTGGTACCAACCCATACCACGAATATCGTCTCGTTCGCTATCGCAATGTCGGGTTCTGTCTGGACTATCAAGCCAGAAGGATCGATAGGAATGTTTGTGGAGAAGCTAGAGCCATTGTCATCGGACTTGGAAAAATATATCCTAGATGCACCATTTCTAGCGTCGTTCCATACAACGAAAATCGAGCCGGAGTCATTCACTGCGACAGCGGGCGAGGATCTGTTCGAGGACGCGTCGACGACGTCGTCCACTCTCACTTTCTGCATGAAAGTCGCCCCGCCATCATCGGATCTGCCGTAGAAGATCATGCGACCATCGTGAAGATCCTCCCAGACGACCGATATATTGGCCAATTGATCGACAGCGATTCTGGCAGATTTCTGCGTCCCAGTTTCATGCGTGTTGACGGGGACGCTCCCCTCGAAAACGGCTGCTCCGGCGGTGGGAGCGAGGGGGAGAACTAGCATCGAACTAAAAAGCAAGACGAAAAGCACCAGGAGCGCTCCGACTTTTCCACCCATTGCCATCCCGCATTCTACCGTATGGTACGGATTGTATAAGAGGATTTCACGTCGAGCATCTTCAGAACTAGATGACATCGTGACTCCAGTCTATGATCTGCCTCTCGATTGACCACCTTAGATTCCCAGATGTCAGAGGCGTGTTCGACTCTGTTCTCTCATGAACTGTAAGAGATAGTACACTCCACCAGCCCCCTTGCCGCTCGATCCGCTCGCTTTCCAACCGCCGAACGCCTGTCCCCCGACCATCGCACCAGTAGACCCTCCACGCATCCTGTTCGCGTAGGTGACACCCGCCTCGATGTTGTTGAAGAAGTACTCAACTTCATCCTCGTCCCGACTGAATATGCCGGCGGTGAGACCGAACTCCACATCGTTCGCTTCTTTGAGGGCTTCTTTGATGTCCTCGGTCTTCTGAAGACATAGAATCGGCACGAAGAGCTCGTTCTTGATCAAGTAGTGATCACGAGGGAGGTCTTCCACAATGGTCGGAGAAACGTAGTGCCCCATTCCCAGAACGCCTTCAACAAGTCGCGAGCCACCAACCAATATCCTTCCATCCTTCTTTGCCATTCCGACATAGCGTTCGAAGTCGTCAGCGGCTTTACCAGTAACGACCGGACCCATGAAAACCTCCCTTTCGGAAGGATCGCCTATGCTCAATTCCTTGGTCCTTTCCAGGATCTTGCCCTTGAAATCATCGTATATGGGACTCTGGACATATACCCTTGAACATGCACTGCACTTCTGCCCGCCGAAGCCGAATGCAGAACTCACGACACCTGAGACCGCGTCCTCCACGTTGGCCTTCGATGTGACAATGATCGGGTTCTTCCCTCCCATCTCCGCAATTACTGGTATAGGGTGATCTCGACCAGTCTGCCTGATGATTCCATATCCTATCTCCTTTGAACCAGTAAAAACAACGCCTCCGATCTTCTTGTGATTGATCAGAGCCTCCCCGACCTCCGTTCCAGGGCCAGCGACGAAGTTCAAGACCCCGTCGGGAAGACCCGCCCGCTTGAATATGTCATAGACAAGATAGACCGGAAGAGGCACTGGACTTGACGGCTTCAGAACGACGGTGTTTCCAGCAATCAGCGCACCCGTGGCCATACCTGTTGTGATCGCTGCAGGGAAATTGAAAGGACATATGACCGCCCAGACCCCGTAAGGTCTCAGCACGCTCTCAGCCTTCTCTCCTTGATAAGGGGAACGCATCTCCCTTGTGAAACCGTCGTTCTTCTCCATCTCCCATCTGTAGAATTCTATGAAATCGATGGCCTCGTCCACGTCCGCCATGGCCTCGTATCTGTTCTTTCCGTTGTCCAGGGTGATCGCGGCCGCGAGAAGGAACTTCTCCTTCCGCATCACGACTGCCGCCCTTTCGAAGAACTTCGATCGTTCCCGATAGTCAATTCTGGACCATTCGAGGAATGCCTTCTCCGCTGCCAGCACAGCATCATTCACGTCCTCCCTTGTTCCTTTCTGGAATCTCCCGACCAGGACAGAGGAGTCGCTTGGGCACCGGTCCTCGAACTCTTGTGCCGCTACTCGTTCCTTTCCATCGATGACGTTGGGATAAGACCCTCCAGCTGTCTCCAGTACATCCGCGTAGGCGTTCTCAAAACGCGAATGAACCTCTTCGACTTTTCCGACCCTCGTCGCTTTCTCAAAAGTGATCTCATTATGAAAGGACATTCTCTAACCCCGTAGCGATTGACGAAGCTCAACCAATATAATTCCTTCTAGATCAAGCCCAAAGCGAACATTGCACCCAATACGGAAGAAGACACTAGATCAAGAAGACAGTCTGTTTGACGCACCTGACAAGGGTTTTCTGAGATATGCCGGGAACAGCCTGAACATTCCGTGAGAATTGCGACCATCGAGAACGAGGGCAGTGACGCTTCGACGGGAAAGATAGATATCGCACCAAACAGACTATTGAGGGAAGAGGAGAGACCTATGGAGCGCTTCGATGTATGTATTGTCGGAAGCGGACTCGCTGGCATGTCGGGCGCGTATGAAGCAGCGAGGGCCGGCGCGAGCGTCTGCCTTATGGGCAAAGGCGGAGTCGGAAAGGCTTCCGCCACCAGCATGTCTGCGGGTATCTTCACTCATCCGACCGAGGGACTGAGGGAAGAGGAATTATTCAAGGCGACGATCGACATCGGTCGCAACATGAATGACGAACGACTCGTTCGCATCTTGGTCACGAACGGTAGGACCGTTCCGGAATTTCTGAGCGAGGTCGGGATTACTTACGAAACGAAACCCTCGGGCATAACACTGAGAAGGCAGAGACTGATGTTCCCCGGCGTCGAGCTTGCACAGCTCATGAAGAAGGTCCTCGCAGACCTGGGAGTTGTGCTTTTCGAGCGCTGCGTGACAGAATCACTTATCCTGGAACGCAACAGATGTATCGGAACTCTCAATTTTGACAAAAACGGAAACACATTCCCAATCGCTTCTCACTCAACGATACTCGCGACAGGAGGATTCTGCGCAGTGTTTGGCGATCATGACAATCCGTCTGGATTGGTCGGAGACGGAATCGCGATGGGATTGAGAGCGGGAGCGCTTGCGAGGGATCTTGAGTTCGTTCAATTCTTTCCAATCGGCATGAAACAGGAGGGGTTTCCTCCATTCGTTCTATTTCCCCCTTATGCCAATGGCGCAAGAATCGTGAACGAAAAAGGTGATGATGTCCTCAGGAAGAGAGTCCCCGAGGAGACTGATCTGACCAGGGCGGTTCTGCTCCAGAGGGACAAAGTGTGCCAGGCGATAGCGTTCGAAGAAGACAGAGGCAGGAAGTGTTACCTCGACCTGTCGAATGCGACCGGCTGGGACAAGATTGACATGGAGACGCTGAATTCGATGTACCAGCTTAAGACGTATGGATTCTCACCTTCAGATGGAAAGGTACGGATTCGCCCGACCGCACACCATTCGATGGGCGGACTGGTCATCGATGAGTGCTGCCAGACTGAGGTGATCGGCCTGTATGCAGCTGGAGAGGTGGTCGGCGGTCTGCACGGAGCGAACAGGAGAGGAGGGAACGCCCTTACCGAAGCTGTGGTGTTCGGAAGGATAGCTGGACGTATAGCGGCGGAGAGAGCGATGGGCCGACAGGGGACTCCATCGACCAGACTGTTGGATGACGAGCTGACGATGAAGGAGACGGACACCACACATCTCTCGAAAATGCGAAAAGCGATAGGAGAGGTGTGCACCAAGTCGCTAGGGATAGTCAGATCGAGGGAAGGTCTAGTGAATGGTTTGGAATGGGTCAATAGACTGCGTCAAGAAGCGCGATCGACGAGCGAAGTCAGCATGGAAGATGGTAAGAAGGATATCGAGAACATTCTTGTCGTGGTCGAAGGGGCGTTGAACTCGGCCTTACTCAGACAGGAGAGCAGAGGCTCTCATTTCCGCAGAGACTTCCCAGTTGAAGATGAACGATGGCTCGGTCATGTTGAAGTCTCGATGTCCGGAAGCGATCTGATCTATTCTTTCGTTTCAAAGAAGACGCTCACCTGACCTATTCTGAGCAAAGTCGGAGGAATCCGACTGATGAGAACGAGGCAGATAATGATTTGAATCACCTAGTCGATTCTCAATCGACGACGATACCCGGTGAGACGATTGAGAATCTCGATAATTGGAGCTGGATACGTGGGTCTCGTGACCGGCCTGTGCTTCTCGGAGCTGGGTCACGAGGTCCTGTGCATAGACAATGATCCAAAGAAGGTCGATTCTCTAAGAGAAGGTCGGAGCCCAATTTTCGAGCCGGGGATTGAGGATCTGCTTTCGGAGCAAATCGGGAAAGGGAGATTCAGGGTCGAGGAGGATTCGCGAGAGATCCTTCGGACGGAGATCACTTTCCTCTGCGTCGGCACTCCGTCCATGAAGAATGGAGATATGGACCTCAGATTTCTAGAGTCGGCTGCAGTCGATGTCGGCAACGTACTGAGAGAGAAGGAAAGCTATCACGTCGTCGTCGTAAAAAGCACGGTGGTCCCGACGACGACCGAAAGAATAATCGTGCCAATTCTGGAGAAGAGCTCGGGCAAGAGGGCAGGGAGAGACCTCGGCGTTGCGATGAATCCTGAGTTCCTCAAAGAAGGATCCGCATTGAGGGATTTCATGAACCCCGACAGAGTCGTGATAGGCGCACTTGATGAGAAATCCGGAAATTGCGTCCACTCTCTGTACAGGGATTTCAAGTGCCCGATTCTCGAGGTCTCACTCTCTACAGCGGAGATGATCAAGGTCGCCTCGAACGCATTTCTTGCGACCAAGATTTCATTCATAAACGAGATCGGGAACATCTGCAAGAGCATGGGTATCGACGTCAGGAAGGTCGCGGAGGGAATGGGATACGACAAGAGGATCGGTTCTCAATTCCTGAGAGCTGGTTGCGGATTCGGAGGAAGCTGCTTTCCGAAGGACGTATCCGGACTGACCGCAGAGGCTGAGAGACGGGGAGTAGATCCCGTTCTGCTCAGGTCTGTGCTGAAAGTGAACGAGGTCCAGCCGCTGAAGATCATCGAACTTCTCGAGAACCGCATCAGGATCGAAGGCAAAAGGATCGGCGTCCTGGGTCTCTCCTTCAAACCTGACACCGACGATATCAGAGAGGCTCGCTCGAGGATCATAGTAGGTGAGCTTCTGAGAAAAGGAGCTATCGTCAGAGCTCACGATCCCAAGGCAATTGACAATTTCAAGAAGGAGTTCCCCAATGTCGAGTACCTTCGGTCTGCCAAAGAATGCGTCGAAGGATGCGATGCCATAGTGATCGTGACTGAATGGCCAGAATATGCTGATCCCAGCATCTATGAAGAGAGGCTGGTCATCGACGGCAGGGGCGTCGTAAAGACGAACAACTACGAAGGGATATGCTGGTGAAGGTATGAAAGCGGTAATTCCTGCTGCAGGTCTCGGAATAAGATTCCTCCCAATGACGAAGGTCCAGCCGAAGGAGATGCTCCCGATCGTTGACAAGCCTACGATTCAGTACGTCGTCGAAGAAGCAATAGCAGCTGGGATCACAGACATAATGATCGTCACTGGAGCTGGCAAACGAGCAATCGAAGACCATTTCGACAAGTCACCTGAGCTAGAGTCGGTCCTCGAGAGGCACAAGAAGTCAAAAGAGCTCGATGAGATCAGACGGATAGGGGACATGGTCGATATCCACTACATAAGGCAGAAGGTGCCAAAAGGTCTGGGGGATGCGATACGTTGTGCGAGGAATCACATCGGAAAGGAGCCTTTCGCAGTGATGCTTGGCGACACGATCAACATATCTAAGGTCCCGGTCGTGAAGCAATTGATGAACGTGCACGAGGAGGTCGGAGCGACCGTTATGGCGGTAGAGCCAGTCGCGAAGAACAAGATCTCCGATTACGGGATTATCGACGGCAGACTCGTCAGAGAACGCCTATACCTAATCGAAGATCTAGTGGAGAAGCCAAAGCCAGAGAAGGCACCCTCGAACATGGGAATAACCGGGACCTATATACTGACACCAGGGATATTCGATTGCATCGACCGGACCCCTCCTGGCACAAACGGGGAGATCCAGCTCACCGACGCGTTGAGGATGCTCAGGAAGAAGGAGAAGATCTACGGG